>NZ_JVPL01000075.1:0-283 GCF_001054655.1 Bacillus sp. 220_BSPC | reverse complement strand
CGGCCAAACACCCCGAAGGTTTCCTGCGCGATATAGTCGGTCACTTCCCGACGGCTCTTAAGATCTTCCTTCGTTCTTGGAATCATCCAGGCTTTGCTTACTCTCTCCCCTGACTCTGGGCTGATATAAGTAAGCTTATCTTGAGTTTCCGGGCTATGCTGTGCATCAAAGATCTTAGCCATGATATCAATACCACCGCTAGTAGCCGGGTGTGCTGTTACATCCGGGATTAATTCTCCCTTATAGTAAACGGTCCGATCATCCCGAAGACTTTCCTTGTACA
>NZ_JVPL01000074.1:0-5823 GCF_001054655.1 Bacillus sp. 220_BSPC | reverse complement strand
TCTTTTTTATCACTTTTGGATTGCGTATTATCACGATTTTCTTTGTTTCTACTGTGACGTATTGCAGTATAATTTTATGTCGATTTCCCTACTTATTAGCAAGTTTAAGAAAAAACATTTTAATAATTACATAATTGTAATATAATCCTAAAATAGAAATTAGTTACCCACAAAGGAGTATTCAAAATGTGCGAAATAAAAATGTATAGAGAGTTAGAATTAAATATAAAGAGCCTAAGAAAATTACTTATAGAAACTGGTGTTAAGAAAGGTCTAAATCATCAGGAAACACTTGAATATAGTGAAAAGCTAGACAAGTTGATTCTTAAGAAATCCCTAATAAATAATTATTAAATACTTTAAAGATTTACCAAAGCCATGGATTTGAGTCAATATTTTGGACACAAAAAAGTTAAATCTTAAGCTGTATTTGTAATTTGATCTTCAATGGCTTGTGGAGTTTTATATCCTAAGCTGCTGTGAATTCTTTTTCGGTTTACCAACCTTCAATAAATTGGAATATCGCTAATTTAGCTAGTCTAGATACTGTACATGGTTGACTTCTTCCTTCTTTAATATCGCATGAAAAGATTCAATACTGCATTATCGTACGGGCAACCCTTCTGGCTAAAGGATCGCTTAATATGATGATTCTGGGTATGTTGAGTAAACTCACTGCTTGTATATTGTGAGCCAAGATTCGTATGAAGAACTAAGCCCTCCGATGGCTTTTGTGAAGAGTGAGCGTTATCGAAAGCTTTTATGACCAGTTCTGTCGCAATAGAACGTGAAAAGGAATACCCTACTATTTCCTTAGAATGAAGATCCAATACAGAAGCTAAATAACACCATCCGTCTTTTAACGTGTGGATATACGTAATATCAGCTACCCATTTCTCATTAATGGTCTGGGTAGTAAAGTCTCGTTTAAGCAAATTATCTAACTGAATAATCTTTTCTTTTGATGGATAAGGACGGAATTTTTTCTTCCTGATAGAACGAATACTCGCTTTGTTCATTAGGCGTTGAACACGCTTTAGACTTAGGGAAAACCCTTTGGTTAATAAGATTTTATGTATCTTGGGAGCACCCTAACGTCCCTTGCTTTCTAAGTAGATGAGATGAATTTTCTGCGTTAGCTCTTGGTTTTCCTGTTCGCGATTGGATACGACAAGTTGAAGAGACTGATAATGGCTGCTTCTTGGGATTTCTAGTATTTCACACATCTTCTGTATGGGATATTGTTTCTTGTGTTCCTCAATAAATTCGGTAAGATCTGTCTCGGTTACTTTTTCGCGAATATGGCCATAGCCTTTTTTAAGATTTCAACTTCTTGCTTTAACCGAAGGTTTTCCTTCTGTATGGCAGCTAATTCCTTTGGAGTCATAGACTCTTTCCCTAAACCGATAGGGATAAATTCTTTAACCCATTTATAAATGGTAACTTCTGATACGCCATATTCGCCGCTTAATTCTTTGACCGAATTACCCGAGTGATAAAGATCTACAATAGTCTTCTTGAATTCATTATTATATTTTTCACCTGTATTCTTACGTTCCAAGACGGACACATCCTCTCAAAAATCATTGTAAGGACTTAACTAAAATGTGTCCATGAAACTATACTAACTCCACATCAGTGTGACAAACCCCCGACGCAATAAGGCGAACTAAAACCTCACTTAGTTTAGGATTATCCATTGTAATTTCTGTGATTTGGAATGGTTCACCTTCCCAAATGTAACTGCTGACCTTTTCTGTTGAATCCTTACAAAACGATCTGCCCAGACTGTATTATAAGTTTCTAGAAGCTTTCTATCCTACTTAGTTATTTTATGCTTAATATGAATGTACAAAAAGAGAAAAGGGATATATAGATACACAAAGTAAAAAGCAATGTTTGAATACATTTCATTCAATCGCTCTATTTGACTCCTCTCTTTGAGCACATTAGCTATAATAAAGAATAGGACCAGTACAATGAACAGACTTATACGTTGTTTCACATTTATTACTTTCTTAATAGCACGACAACCTGCCCATATTTTCACACTGATATTGGGTAATACGAGAAGTAACCAAATCGAAACAACGATAAATTCGACTCTTTCTATTAGAGGGAATTTCGCAATTTTCATTTGAGCTAATGTTGGCCATATTGTATGGTTTAATTGTCCTTCACTAAAGAAGACAAATGTGATGAGTGCTACTATTAGATAAAGTAAGCTTGAGAACAAAAGTCCAAAATGGGCCCATTTTTGTGATCTGTTTGGATTTTTTAAGAATGGGTAGAACATGAATAAGGTCTCAAAGCCAACATACTGAAACAACATAGCTTTAGAGGATGATACGATTTCCTTCAGAGAGTGGTTAAAGACGGGTAATAAATTGTCAAAATTGGCAAATTCCAACGAAAAAAAATTAAGGGGAAACAGAATAATAAAAGGTATAATAGTTCCCCAGAAACACATTCCAGTAATTACGCGGAATCCACCGGATACAACGTAATAAATGAGGACTAGAATAATGAGGCTTATTTGCCAGGTCTTCATTAAGGGAAACAGCCAAACTTGGACGACTTCAATATAAACACGGAAGACAATTAACGCTAATATAAGAAAGTAGAAAATCACAAAAATGTTGAACAGTCCGCCAATCCATTTTCCAAAGCAAAATTTGTGAACATGTATGACATCATTTTTAGCAATTCCAAGAATACGATAGACCATCCAAACTAGTATATGAATGCTTATACTTGATAAAATGATGGAAATCCATGCATCATAACCTGCGTCCTTCGTTATTTCTCGTTGAAAACTCATGATTCCTATGCCAATAATATTCGTGTAGATTAGAAAGAAAACGTAAAAAGAAGATACTAAATGTCGTTCGTCTAGTAATGATTTCACGTGGTTCCTCCTCTTATCATGCAGACTTACTCTTCAATACCTGTATTTAGGATGTCAATATTTGTGTGTACAGTGGTTTTTACTTCTGGGTATATCTCCATAAACCGTTGATAGTCCCAATTTCTTGAGGTGGCTCTAACCTTTTCTCCCAACCCAATGGGATCTACATTGTATCCTTGTGCCAGTGAAATTAAACGTTGGACCTCTTCCTTAAAGTGTGCATTTAAAATTCGTTCCAATTTTACAATATCTTTATCTTTTTTCAAATCAAACCAGGATGATGCTTTTTCAATCTCTGCATGGATGGTTAAATCGATGAATATACTCGGAATGCCTTCGCTTTTCTCAACCGTATATGTAGTTTTTGCATCCAGGTTTTTCAAGAGAATAAAACCTTCCTTTTTATTTTGCGTGATTTTGGTTTTATATTGTCCATTTTGAGACCCATCAATTAATGTTTTTAGAATTAAGGACTGTCTTAAATTAATATGATTTATGTACTTCCCGTTTTTTAATAAGGCTAACCCGTCAATTTTAATTTGATTTTCCTCTAGGATAAAGTAAGGTAAAATTTGATCCCTCCCTTCTTGATGAAAATTGTTCAAAAACATGTGCAGATTCATTTTTGGCAAATTACCACTTTCAATGTTTTGATTGATTTTTTCACTTAAATGGAATGAAAGATTCACATGTTTACTGGATTGAAGTATATCTTCGGCTGTGTTTTCAGCAATGCCCAACTGCATTCGACTCGCCGTATTTGGATTTCGGGCAAAATTAGTGATAACATCTTCGATCCCTTGTGTGGCATATTCCTTGCCGAACAATACAAAATCTAATTTTCCTGTCTCAATAGGATAGGCTGATTTTGCATTCAGTCTCGGGAGTATGTCTTCATATGAATCAGACACCGTTTTATAAATCTTCAATTTGATATTTCCCTGTTCTGCGAAAGTAGGGTAAAGAGCAATTCCTTTAACTTTGCCTTCTTCCCGATCATATCCTAGAGCTTCAATTATCTGAACTTCATCAATGATCCTCTCATGTATACCACACCCTGATAAAAAGAAAGTTAAGCTAAAAGTTAACAGAAAACATAATTTCATTTACTTCACCTTTATTATCCTTTCCTGATTATTCATCAAAATCACTTTTCTTTTTTTTGTGATTATCTGGGTGGTATCTCAAAATTGATTTAGGACGTAAATAATTTGGCCTTTTGGATGTTTTACTATAAGAGGAACGGATCAGGCTGTCCGTTAAATCCTCTGGCCTAAAAGGATAAAATGGAACGGTATAGGGTGTTCCTAAAGATTCTAACCGTGTAAGGTGAGTGATTAAAAAGGCAATCCCGATAACGATACCTAGCCCCCCCCAAATAGATGCGAAGAGAATTAAAGGAAAACGTAAAAAACGTATAGTGTTCGACATTTTATAAATTGGGGTAGTAAAGGAAGCTAAGGCAGATAAGGCGACTATAATGAGTAAGACATTACTTGTAAGGGCCGCCTCAACTGACGCTTGGCCGATAACAATACCGCCCACTATTCCCAATGTTTGTCCTACCTTTGTAGGTAACCGGACTCCCGCTTCACGTAATAGTTCAATCGTGAATTCCAGAAAAATCACCTCTAATACCGGTGGAAACGGGACATTATAACGAGAAACACTAAGTGAACCGAATAAATCGTTTGGAATCATCTCGTAATGGTAAGTGATAACGGCTATATAAATAGATGTTCCAAAAATGGAGAAAAGGACACTGCATATCCGTATTAAACGAAAAAAAGATCCAAGAATCCATGGGAGAAAGTAATCTTCAGGTGAAATAAAATAATCAATGATCGTAGAAGGACCTGTAATGACATATGGCGACCCACTACTTAAAACAGCTACTTGTCCGTTAATAAGAGCTTGAACCGCCCTATCCACACGTTCAGTTGGAAGAAGCAAAGGAAACGGTGTAAGGGAATTATCTTCTATAAATTGATGCAGCTGAGAAGTATCAAAAATGACATCAAAATCAATATCTTGAAGCCGTTGGGTCATGGTATTAACATGCTGCTCACTCGTAATCCCATCAATATGAGCAATAATAACTCTAGTATTTGAAGTAGAACCAATGTTTACTTCCTTCGTAATTAGATCAGTTGTATTTATTTGTTGTCTTAATAAATGTATATTTACATCAATATTCTCAAGAAACCCAATTTGTGGCCCCACCACACTAAACTCATTTTCAACGTTATTTTGTTCACGCAATCCAGCTTTATCATTAGATAAGAGAATTAAAGCAACCCTTTGATCATTTTCCTTCATTTGAAGTATCGCATACCCTTTAAGTAACTTTGATTCAGCTTCGTTCCGATTATCCGTTATTACAATATCTTCTATTGCGATGATTTTCTTTATGTCATCAATTTTCTCTAGCCTGTCTAGTTTAAAAGGAGTCTCTCGGAAAATCAGTAAAATTTTCAGTTGGAGTTGTTGTTGATCGACCAGTGTATTGTAGTAAGAAATGATTAAATGTCCCGATTCATCCGTAAGTGGAAATTGTTTAAAATCACTGGATTTTTTAGCCTTAGCAAACAGCTGGCCAATATCTTGTGAATTCTCAGTCACGGCCTGTTTGTCTTTATTATTTCTAATCTTTCGTTTTTTGAAGAACATCTAATCACCTCCCTATTACTAAGGAATTTATATCCTTCTATATTATGTGAAGGCATCCCCATATTTATGTAAATCCGTTTTATAATAAGTGAAAACTTTATCCTCTCCAGTTTACATAATATAAATATAGCTTAGAGTAAGCAAAGGACCATGATCCTAAAAGAAATAATCCCTGTAGGGGTAGGTTCGGACAGCAAAACACAAATTTACAAAGTTAAAACTTTTTCAAAATAAAAAGAGCCAAA
>NZ_JVPL01000073.1:0-266 GCF_001054655.1 Bacillus sp. 220_BSPC | reverse complement strand
CTCGTGAATTCACGCCTTTTACTCGTGAATTTGCGTTTTACTCGTGAGTTCGCGCCATTTACTCGTGAGTTCGCTCGGTTTACTCGCAAATTCACGCCTTTTACTCGTGAATTTGCGTTTTACTCGTGAGTTTGTGCGGTTTACTCGTGAGTTTACGCCATTTACTCGTGAGTTTACGCCATTTACTCGTGAATTCACTATTTACTCGTGAATTTACTCCATTTACTCGTGAGTTCGCTCGGTTTACTCGTGAATTCACGCCTTTT
>NZ_JVPL01000072.1:0-8673 GCF_001054655.1 Bacillus sp. 220_BSPC | reverse complement strand
ATAAAAATAGACAAACTCGATTTTCATCGAGTTTGTCTACAGTCTGAAGCATACCCGAAGGGATATGCTTTTCTTTACCAGTTATCCGTTTTATCTAATAATTGATCAATATCAAATGCATCGAGTTGAAATGGAATTGACTCTTCAGCAAGTTCTTCGGTAGCTAAAAGCAATTGGTCAATATCTATTATAGTCAAAAACAATTCGCCTCCCTTTTAATACCTTTACCCTCAAACATTACTTCTAATAGTTGATGCTTTTCCGGGTATCATAACTACATTTAACATTTATTTAAGGGGCAGCAGTTCACAGGAACTGACAGCGCTCTTTGTCTCCAAAGGCTCTCCAGACTAGCCAAAAAAGTAGGTTTTGTTCAAAGGACGAACAAGTACCAAGCTAAGATTTAAAAGCCTTGTAGGTTAAGCCAAAAAGCAGGAGTACTTCACCATAGTTATATAGCTGTCGATTTTTAACTCGAGTCTTGATAAGTCTGAAGGATTGCAATGGTTGTACTTATATCGTAGATTCTATTATTCATAGCCTTCAGGCTTATTAGTTTGGAACATGCTGCATCTTTCGCCTTTCTATTGGCGTTATACTATTTTTAGAATATATTCGGGTAAGGGGGACCTTCCTTGTATTCCAGGAATCAAACTTCCTGGGGACGTTAGAGCGTCCTTATGAAGATCTTTTTAAATTCTAGAATTTTGAAGAAATGAATAGCTCCCCTATTTGTAAATATTCATACACCATAATACATTTCTAATAATTCCCATTATACCGAAAATGAAACTGTATAATTTTACAATTGTATAACAATTATAAGTTAGTAATTAAAGCGGATGTATTGAATCTTCAGTTAATTCAAAATACCTTATGGGTCTTTTGTAAGAATGCTAATAAAATGGAAGGTGCAATTGGATTTATTATTTTTATGGAGCCTTAAAAAAAATAACTCACCCGTAAGTTCTATAAGTAAAGCGATTTTTGACCGCTCCCTATTGTGGAAAAAGAACCGGTTGACATAAAACTAATTTCAGGAAGTTTCAACCATATTCTTTTCTGTTTATTACTGGTATAATATGGATGATTTTGTTAATGAGAGGAGAGAGGAAAAGATGAATCAACTTGTATTTAAGCAATTTGAGATGACAAGAGAATACTTCATCAAGAATGTAGAATCCGTTCCTAAGGAACAAACCGATAAGCAGCCAGAAGGTTTTAATAACACAATTCATTGGCATACTGGCCACGTTTTGACAATTACAGAACAAACTATGTTTGGTTTCCCGCATGTAACCACTCATCTGCCCACGAATTATATAGAATTGTTTGGGAATGGCACAAAACCAGCTGATTGGCCAGGGAATATACCTGCTATGGATGAGCTGGTTGTACAGTTGAAAGATCAATTAACTCGTTTAAAGCAAATTCCTCCTGAACAGCTAGATCAAGAATTGGATACACCATTCCTAGGTTGTAAGACTGTTAGAGAACTTGCAGGTTTAACATTAATGCATGAAGCAACTCATATGGGGCAAATTCAGGCAATGAAGCGTATGATTGAACATGTAAGTCTTAAAAACTAATTTAACAAAGTGTTATATTAAGATGAAAAAACCAGTCTAATAAAGCTGGTTTTTTCTTTTGATATATTTTATACATCATTAGTCTCCATAACATTCTCTATTTTCATTTACTCCACAAACTATGGAACACCCTTATTGAGCTATTCTGCCCCGTTAGCAATCCTGTAGAGCATTAATTATCGGATTTAAAAAACAGAGCCCCTCAGTATGATGAGAGTACACATAAACCAAAACTCATCTAGATAATTATTACTTCAATTAACCTGTCATAAAGTTAAAACTTTTAAAAACGCTCTCACCATAAACATTCGTTAATGGTGCCTCCTTCTTCAACTTAAGAAGAAGATCAAACACAAATCCCGTATTCAATAAAGTATACGGGATTTTGTTTAAGGTTAACCTTAAGTGAATAATATGACTAGAAAATTCAAATAGTCTAACTCTCTCGTGGCTATCTTAGTCCATATTGACTTGGACTTGCCCAAAACTTTCGAACTTCTGAGTAAAATAACTTGTTGTAAGATCAGAAATATGAACTCCAGTATTCCTTGTTGTATGAATAAAGCGACCCTCCCCTAGATAAATACCGACGTGGGTTATCTCTCGACTTAAGTCTGTATCTCTAAAAAATACTAAGTCCCCTGCCTTTGGTTCTCTGAGTTTCGGCAGCAAGGAATAATAGTCCGCTGCCGAACCACGTTTAAGGGAAATGCCCTGCTCCTTCATGGCCCAATAGATAAATCCGCTGCAATCCATTCCAATCATAGGATCATATTCTCCGAAAACATAGGTAAATCCACGTAGAGTATAGGCATACTTTATGACATCATAAGCTTTATCATAGGAAGCCTCTTGATTTGCATAAAATGGATACAGGGGACTGCTGTATATTTGAAGATACTGTCCCTGCATCAAGCTATCAGTTGGTAAAGCGTTACGCTTTTTGATTGTATCCACCGATACACCGTAATTATCCGAGATACTTTTAAGGGTCTCATTATTTTGAACGACATGCTCCCCTTTTGGTGTATACGTTTTATACTCGACTTGGTATTGTGCAAAATATTTTTCTGTAGTAGATCTCACCTGAACTGTCTCTGCTCCGTATCCAGAATTAACGAACTGATTTCCCCCCAGAAAGATCCCTGCGGTCACGGCTTTTGAACTTCCCTTTTCCAGAAAAAATATAATATCTCCAGCCTTAGGCGCATTTGTATCCATTCCTTGCTTATAATAGCCTTCAACTGACAAACGGTCGATAGGCACCTTTTGTCGGGAGAGCACCCAGTGAATCAATCCGCTAGAATCAAATCCTTTGATAGGTGTCTCTTCTCCAGCCGTTTTTTTAAATCCTGTAAAAGATTTAGCATAATTCCCAATTTGTTTCCCTCTCTCTGACCACTGATAGTTCGAAGGGGTATAAGCAGTCTGAATGGTTAACTTCTGGCCAATATATAACTTACCATCCGGTAAACCATTCATATTCATTAATTGCTCTGTCGATATATCATAGATCGCTGCAATCGATTCTACCGTTTCTTGAGAGGATACAGTATACACTCGATCTGCTGCTTCAACTTTTAAGCCAGATAAAAAAGAAAAACTAACCATGCCTAGTAATAAAATCAACATACTACCTAATATTCTTTGCGCCATTAAACCCTTCCTTTATCAACAGATTTTGTTCCTTCTTAAGGAAATCATGTAATAAAATATCAACTTTACAACTTTAACATAAAAATACTATTAATTGGATTTACTTACCCTATTATTATTGAACTAAATATAATTTATATAAAGGGATGGAAATGGTGTATACACCTACTAAAAGATACCCGGACGTATATAAAAGTTATAGAGAGCTATTAAGCGATATAGATCGTAATCTAATAATACGATTAGCCTTATTTATCTTCTCCCCTGCAACTGCTTGTATCGTTCCTTCTTCCAAGGAAATGTTTTTAGCATTCCCGGGAATTTTTTCATTATATGCAAAAAAAAGAGCCCTCCAGTAGAGTTGAGTAATCTAAACCACTCATCTTACAGAAGAAGCTCTATTAATTGGCACCTCAAACCTAATTTGACTGATTGAGAGACCGAGCGAATAATCCTTAAAATTTATACTGCCGTATAACCGCCGTCGACAATTAGGCTAGTGCCAGTAACAAATGATGCATCGTCACTTGCGAGGAAGAGAACGGCTTTAGCCACTTCTTCCGCTCTGCCTAAACGGCCGATTGGATGTAAATTGATCAAACCTTGTCTTATTTCACCTTGTGCTTCGGCAATAAGTGGTGTATCAATATATCCAGGGCAAACTGCATTGACGCGAATGCCATCTTTCGCATAAGTCGCACCTAATGTTTGTGTTAATAGTTTGACCCCTCCTTTAGCAGCAGAATAGGCTGTTACCCCCGGTTTCCCTGCATGGCTATGGATGGAGCCTGTATTGACAATGGCGCCGCCAGTAGATTGTTTTTGCATTTGCTCTATCGCATATTTATCGGATAGGAAGACACCGGATAAATTAATATCAATTGTTTTTTGCCATTGTTCATAGCTTAACTCATGGATATTTCCGTCTCTGGCAATTCCTGCGTTTGCGAACATGACATCCAGTTTTCCATATTTGTTAACTGTCTCTTCGATCATATTCTTTACGTCATTTTCATTCGTCACGTCAGTTTTAACAAAAAGAGTATCATACCCTTTTCCATTTAACTCTTCTGACACAGCTTGTCCATGATCAGCAAAATCGGCAATGACCACCTTTGCTCCTTCTTCTGCAAATAATTGAGCCGTACTTGCTCCAATCCCGCTTGCTCCCCCTGTTACGATTGCCACTTTGTTTTCAAGTCTCATCATATTACCAGATCTCCTTTTCTTATTTCCTACGGATTCCTTGAGCAACAGAAATCTCCATCCCTAGAGGTTCTCCCTGGACGACCATTCTTATACGAACAAAAAGCTGATGACAATGTTGAAATAAAATGAAATAGCTTCATTCTGTGTTCATACATTTATTTTACTCCTTACAATTTGAATTACTATCCTATAAAGTGCTGTATAATAATAGGGTTAGTTCCCCCTTTTTATAGGGTATTTTGTTTTTAGGAGAAGGAATTCACATGGCTCATCCCTTTCATGCATATGAAGAAATAACATGGCAGCAATTCATATTATTCATTAAAAGTCATAACAAACGGATTGAAGAAAATATCAATATTCATTTGAATCTAGAGCCCTTCATATTAGAACCTGAACGTAAGATGATACAAACATTACTGGAATCATTTTTACTATTTTTATCCGCTCCAAATATCGACGACATAAAAGACACATACGAAGAGCATTTGGATACTTGGCTTCAATCACATTTACCCCTTTTAAAGGATAATCATTTCAGCATGTTCCGATTGATCTTTGAAAAGGCCATCGTTACCTCATTGGTAAACCTGAAACATGCCCAAACCCTTTCCATCCTTATGTTCTTATTATCCATTTTCTCTCATCTCATCCATAGCTATAACAAGTGGACAGGCGACGAACCGGAGCAACACCACAAAACCAAACAAGAGAATGAAGAACTTAATCGACTGCAGCTACTGGACCAATTAGATGAACTTTTAATTATCTCAGCAGGATTTAAGGATTTTGCTTTTATCCTAAAAAAATGTGAAGATTTCTTTAACTATAAAAGATGTGTTTTTTATGCTTATATTCCTTGGTCCAATCAATTATACGGCACCATTGGATCCGAGCTGCCAAAAGTTCAAAGCATGAGGGGGCAACTCAGCTCCAAGCAATCCATGGTGTTCAATTCAAAAAAGCCGGTATTTTTAAAGAATCCCCATAATTACATTAAAGAGGAACATATACAGCTATTTAATCTTTCATCTGTCATCTTTGTACCGATTGTTCATGACCAGCAAGTGTTCGGCTGGCTGACCTTTGATCAATTAGGGGAGGAATTCGATTATTCAATGGATGAACTGACTTTACTTGAACAGGTAGGAAAACGGCTCGGTTTATATTTATCAAGAAAGGATGATGAGGTATCAATAGGTACCGACATACAATTGACGGAACGTGAATCCATGATTTTATATTTGCTGGCTGAGGGCTATAACAATAAAAAAATGGCCGAATTGCTGCAATTAAGCGAGCATACAGTTAGAGATTATGTAAGCAGTTTAATGACAAAGTTTAAAGCTAAGAACCGTACACAGGCAGTCGTTTATGGTTTTCGGTTAGGCCTACTGAAGTAAAATTGAATTACTGATTTTTATGACGATTTGTCAACATTACAGAATCTATAAAGAACCAAAAAAAGACCGAAAAATTTTTTCGGTCTTTTTGAAATTTTCATTCATTTCAAAAGAATATACTTTATTTACCTTCACTTTTTTTCACTGTTTTTCCAGATAAAAACCATCCGCCTATAGCGATAAGAAGCATGACTGACCAAAAGATTATATTCCAAATCGGTCCTTCAACAAAATCGTGAGAGATAATGTGCACGGCTGGATGCGCAAGGGTATGCATTAATAACTTAACCCCTACCCAACCAACGATTAACATGGCTGCCGTTTCGAGGCTTGGTCGCTCCGTCAGTATCTTAACGAAGTATCCTGCCGCAAACCGGATGACGATTAAACCTGCAATGGCCCCTAATAAAATAACAATGAACTTTGCCCCATCCATACCTCCTATATCACCCATTGGCGTATCTGGCAAGGCAATCACAAGAGCGACAGCAGCTAAAATGGAATCAATAGCAAAAGCAATATCAGCTAATGCAATTTGCGCAACGGTCATACGGTAGCTTTTCCCTTTTTTTTCTTTGTCACCGTGGTCCCTTTTTAGTAAATGCTTTAATGAAATGAAAATCAAATATGCAGCCCCAATTGCTTGAACTTGCCAAACATGGAAAAGGTACGAAATGATGAAGATTGCACCAATCCTAAATATAAAAGCCAAAAGCAACCCAATATTAATCGCTTTTTTTTGCTGTTCTTTTGGTAAATGCTTTGACATTATGGCTAAAACCAATGCATTATCAGCAGATAATAAACCTTCTAAAAAAATTAGAATAATTAACACCCAGCCATATTCCAATAATAACGATAGTTCCATGATACCCCCCTAAAAGCATGTATAAGAATGCGTATATGACTTCAAACCCAACAACACTTTCTCCTCCAATATTGTCCCATCTTCTCTTCTTCCTTATTCAATACTTCCGTCCAATTAGCTTCATTAAAATAAGGTACCGAAGCCACTCCCAATTTAAAGTAAAGCATCCGTCAGCTCTATAATATTCTTTTATGCTTAGACTTCATTCCAATTAGGAAAAGTTAGGATTTACATCTTCGCACTCCGAAAAGCTCCAACTCAATTCCTATTCTGCCATTAAATGATATTTCTGTAAAATGTTTTGTGATGTTCCTTGCGTCTGCAATTGTACCGGGGAAATATTCGTAACAAAAACATATTCACTTTCCTTTGACTCAATATTTTAAGATTAAGAATTCCCATCTTTTCATACAAGCTTAATTAAAAAAAGAGCTACGGCGGATGTTCCTTATATGCAACCTTAAACAAATGAATAAAATCAAGGCTTTTTCTAAATAATAGGAAGACTAATTAACAGGGAGGGATTTATATGGATGCTAAGCGTATAAAGCAGATTCTTTCGTCTTCATCTGACATTGAGGTTAGATATAATGGGACTTCAGTTTGGATTGATAATTTAAATGAAGATGGAAGAACGGCTACAGTACATCTAAGAGGCCCATTAGAAGAAAGATCAGACGTAGCAATAGACGAACTTAAAGAAATATAATATCCATTAAAATAAGCTCCTCTTAATAAGAAGAGCCAGTTTGTCTACAGTAAATTAAGGTTTTGTACAAACGTTGATCTACTCTCCAGGCATTCGCTTTCCGCGGGCGTTCCGGGAAGCCTCCCCGGCGCCTTTGCGCCTGTGGGGTCTCCCCTGGACTTGCTTTTCCCGAAGGAGTCTCGCACACCCGCTCCCCTCTACTTTGTTTTTCCCTTTTGAAAGAACCCATACCCCTCGTATTAAAAAATTCCTTTACTCATTTCAGCCTTAATTTTTGACCGATATAAATTTTGTTTGGGTCTTTAATTCCGTTCAGACTGACAAGCGAGTTTACGGTTGTTTTATGTTTTTTTGCAATGAAGCTAAGTTTGTCGCCTTTTGTTACAGTATAAGTTGAGGTTGTTTCAGTTTTCAATGCACGGGGTTCGTCAGTCCTAAAAGTATTTATGGTATTTGTAAAATCCCTATAGGCTATATTCAAATCCACCTTTGTGCTGATCCCACTTACCTTACCTGAATCAGAATGCTGCCAAATGTCCGTGCTGCGTCCCAACGTCCTGTTGTATCTGGCAATCCAAAAAGCGTAGTTCTTCAACCTTGATTCATCTAAAGTATTTTCGAGAAAGTATTTACCAGTATACAGCATAGCCGTGTATCCAGCTTTTTCAATGGCTTCTAAAAAAGCGATCGCGGCATCGGTCAGCGTTTTTTTATTTGCCTTTTTTTTATTTTCTTCAAGATCAAGAACAACAGGGTAATTTAAAGCAAAAGAGCTGATTGAATCTAAAAAATAAGCAGCCTCAGCCTTTGCTTCTGCAACAGTTGCAAACTTTGCATAATGATAGGCCCCGACTTTCAATCCCGCTGCCAATGCTAGTGGTGCATTTTCTTTGAAATAGGAAAGCTTAGAATAACTCGTTCCCTCTGTTGCTTTAATGAAAACGAACTTCACGCCTGTCTTTGCAACTTCCCCCCAATTTATAGCACCTTGCCAATGTGAAACATCGATTCCCTTGATATATTCCATATTAAAGTCCTCCTTAAGGAAACAACCCTATGGGGGTAAATGTTTTATCATTTTAACATAACCCTTATAAAAACATCATAAAGTGAAAAATGCAGTCCTGTTGCCCACGGCCAACTTTATAATAAGATATTTGATTGAGTTAAAACAATTATAAATCTTTAAATTTGGCTCTTTTCGTAAAGATTGTTGTTTTTAAAACGAAACTATTTAAG
>NZ_JVPL01000071.1:0-4247 GCF_001054655.1 Bacillus sp. 220_BSPC | reverse complement strand
GGGATGAAAATGTTTTTTTATGATTCCGACTCGATTAAACAAGAATTTGGAAATTATGGACTGGTAGAGTTTTCTGAAGTTGTTGAGCCGCATAAGAATGCGGAAAATAAACCTCCATTTAAATTTATAATGGTAAAATGTCAAAAAGGACTATGATACAAAATCATAAGATTGGGCTCCAGAAGATCGTCAATAGTGGCGATCTTTTTCTTTTCACCTATTTGAAAGCGCACTGTAACCAAATTAATAGTAATAATATTTTATGAATTAGAAAAAAATAGGGTAAGGGAAGGAGGGAATGCGAATGTCTGTGAAAAAGTGGGTAACAGGATTGATCGTTGTGCTTGCAACGGTTGTCGTTGTGACAACTCTAGGATCATTCGGCGTATCTGCCGAATCCCGTGTTGTAACTCAGCCTGCGGTGAAATCGATTGAGGTCGAGTTGAACGATGATTTCTTTAATCCGGAAGTCATCACTATTCCGAATGGAACAGCCACAACGTTGATTTTGAAAAACAAAGGTAAGAAAGAGCACACCTTTACAGTGGAAAAGCTCGGAATTGACGCAGAGGTCCAGGCAGGTAAAGAAAAAACCATTACCGTGCAACCGAAACAGCCGGGTACATATGAACTGATATGCCGGTACCATTTCCAGGAAGGAATGGTTGGGAAAGTGATCGTCGAATAAAAGGCAGGGCCAAATATGGCCTTGTTTTTTTATTAGGCAAAGGAAAATCATTTTTCATTTCAGGATATGGGTGTTGGATCATTAATAATGGTTCCACCTCTAATGAATGGCAAATATAATGTATGGTAACGTATAAACCATTTAGAATGAGGTGGAAAGGTGTATTTTTTTAAACCAATTTCTGATGAGGTCCGTTTATCTCAAATCATATTCAATAAACATAAAAAAACGATGAAGCTCATTTTAGTGTCCATTTTTGCTTGTGTCGCTGCCATTCTACAGGCTGCTCCAGGCTTTTTACCAGGTATCGGATATTTTATAAGTCCGCTAGCCACTGCACCTATTCTGTTAGGTTCCATGTTTTCCATTCCATTTGGAGTGATGACCTACCTTTTGACAATTATGTTGTTATTCATCCTACAGCCAACTGAACTCATTGTATTTCCTTTTACCACTGGATTATTGGGTCTTGGCATAGGGACCTCTTTTTCCTTTTTTAGGAAGAGATTAAGTGTTATTGCTGTTGGTGCCATTCTTTTAATGTCAGGCATTATGAGTCTACTATTTATTTTTCACTTTCCGGTTTTAGGTCCAGCCGTGTCTGTTTCCTTTTCAGTTCTTATAACTGGCTTTTTATTAGCTTTGATTTATAGCTGGTTTTGGGTTGAAATGGCTTTAATCATTTTTAAACGATTAAAAATGATTAAAGTTCAGTGAGTCCCCATCACTCGGTTTTAATTTTGATTCATTACATCCAATGAACATGATTAAGTAGAATTTGAAAGTTAGGGTTCAACGATTTCAAAAATCGTACCTTGGTTAAAATCAGTCACTTTCATAGAGCCATAAACCCCTAAATATAGTCTGGTTTGATCCAGGTTCGTTCCCAAATTAACATAATAAGCTGATTGAGACCCAAAATCATAATCGGTTTGTATTACACTAAAATCATTTTGTTGACCATTTGGTCTTATGGTGGTATAAGCTAAAGCCCCTCTTACCTTAGGTTGAGTTTCTTTCCGGGCAAGATCGGTAAACACAACGCTTCCTGTCAAAGCAGGGATTCTTTCCCCCATATAGGCTTGCACTCCTGTAATTGCAGTTCCACTAAACTTATCGGGTCTGGTATCTTCATGAAAATAACTAGTCAAAGGCTGAAGACGGATACCTGAAAGCGCAGCTGCTTCATTGTAATATGCAGTTGTTTTCTCATTCAAATCCGGATTTTCCGTGCACTTTCTTATAATCGAAGCAGGAAAAGCACCTTCCCAACCTCGCCAGCCAAAGTTAATAAATCCTTCTTTGTCAGGTTCGGAATTCATGGAATAAGCTTGAATAAGCTGAGTAACCGGTATTGGTTTATACTGAACGAATGAATAAATCGACTCGACCAAACGCTGTCCGACATTTCCCGCATACTTAATATACTGATTATAAAATCTTTGAAATGAAATGCCTGGTATATTGCGCACCCCTTTGGCCATTACCATGAGCGTTTCCTGAATGGGTGTGGGAAGTTCGTTAAAACGTGTGACAATGGGTGGATTATTGATGTATAGATTCTTGCCTACATCCATTTCGATTATTTTACCGGCGATTTCGAGATCATCCTGGCTTAAGTTAAATGGATCATAGCCTGATCCGCCATCTCCGGTTGTTAAAACAAGTTTTCCTGTTTCAGGTGAAAAGTTTAAACTATTGAACCCATTATGATTTTTAAATGGCCGTCTTAAGTTAAGTAATGTCCGTCGTTTTTGAGGTTGACCATTCGATTGTAAAATCCATTCTTCAATTGTATCAATATGATCATATTTAGTTTCTCTATCCCTCCACCTTAGGTTTAACGTTTTGGGATCACACGGGTCAGGCTTAAAAGATTCAGAAAGAGCACCTGGACCTTGTGTTCCTGCCACTGAATAATGAAGGTAAAACAGGCCGTTATAATAAAATTCGGGATGAAACGCTAGCCCCAGCAATCCCCGTTCATCATATCCGCCGCCAGAAGCACCTAGTTTTAGGATTCGCGGGCGAATATCTAAAAAAGTCCTTATATCTCCGTTTCCTATGTAAAAGATCTCTCCTACCTGGGTTGCAATAAATAATCTTTCAATGGAGTCACCCGGAAGTATAGTCGTTTTCAAAACAGTAGGTAAATTTATCTTACTTACAATGGGCCGTAAACCAACCTTCACTTTTATCAACTGATTTTGATCCCCTTCTTATTGTTTTCTTTAATAAGAATATGATTAGAACTGTCCATTAGTACCAAATAAGGCAGGGGGAATCTGATGAGGCAATGCACTAATTTCGCACGAGCGTAAGTAATCTAAAGGGGTGCGTTACTTAACGGGGCTGTTTAAGATGAAAAACTAAAACCGATACTAAAATTGTCTGCAATTATTGGAGATGAATGAGTGTTGGGGCTATTCATGATGGAGCCTGATGATGGAAATAATAGAACAACATATGTATTTTTGGCTTTCCCGATCAGGAATAGGTGCGATTGACAAGCAACCATAAAGTTGCTTATACTTATTGACATGCAACTGTAGAGTTGCTTATAATTGATGTATGTGGGATAAAGACGCTATATTCAAAGCACTCGGCGATTCGACTCGACGGCTGATATTGGACGAACTATCTGAACGCAACGAGCTGACGTTGTATGAACTTACGGTACGTCTCATTACGAAGCACGACCTTGCCATTTCGCGACAGGCAATCGCTAAACATCTAGCTGCATTGGAAGATGCAGGACTCGTAAAATCAAAACGAAAGGGAAAATATCGAGTACTAATGTTCAACAACGAACCACTTAAAAACTTGCTGAAAGGATGGATAGAGTAATTTTATAAAATCGGAACAGGCTTCTGAAGAATGTGTGGGTTTTTCGGCTTGGAGCCAAATTGTTTGCAGAGCACCAACGTGGTAAATATTAAAGGAGGCAAAAGATTATGAAAATCATTGTTACCAGTTTATTCGTACAAGACCAAGACAAGGCACTGGAATTTTATTCAGAAAAGCTGGGATTTGTAAAAAAGCATGACGTTCCCATGGGGAAATTCAGGTGGATTACGCTTGTTTCTCCCGATGCTCTTGACGGTACCGAGCTTTTACTCGAACCGAATGAGCATCCTGCCGCAAAGGAATATCAAAAGAAGATAGTAGCCGAAGGCATCCCAGCAACAATGTTTGGCGTTGCAGATATTCATCAAGAGTACAAACGGCTATTGGAAAACGGCGTGAAGTTTACGATGGAGCCGACAAAAATGGGCGAAAGCACAATAGCTGTCTTCGATGATACATGCGGCAACCTTATTCAGATAGTGCAGCAGTAACTTTATGTGAAATAGAGGTAAATTTGCCATCTTATAACCCTGTCCTAATTTTAAGACAGGGTTTTATATTTTTGGGGTGTAAAAATAAATGCCAATGTTGTCATTCTCCAATAGAAATGTAACATTTTAAAAAGTTCATAAATCGAAAAAATAACCCCGAAAGATCGGGGTTATTTCAGACTGTAGACAAACTCGATGAAAATCGAGTTTGTCTATTTTTA
>NZ_JVPL01000070.1:0-32417 GCF_001054655.1 Bacillus sp. 220_BSPC | reverse complement strand
CGCGCTTTTCCCGCAGGAGTCTCGCACCTTCCTCTCCAATTAACTATGTTTTTTGTTTTATTCAAAAAAACGGGACTTCTTATCATATGCTGGCTTTTGGAAATGACACGATGAATCGTATTTACCATTTTTTTATAATTAAAGTAATAAAACACCAATAAAATAACTCCTTGCGTTATAATGAATGAGCTCCAAGGGAAGTGTCAGAAACCTGCAGGAGTGATCATTTGAATGGAGGTTATATGTGTTGAAGAAAAAATTATTGGTCATGATTCCAACAGTTGCCTTGATGTTGGCCCCTTTAGGAACGGGGACTTCAAATACCGAAGCTGCATCAAAGGGAAGTCAAATCCAGAAAATCGAAACGAAGGCGGAAACACGCCCGACCCTCAAGAAAGGCTCACGTTCGAGTTATGTAAGAGACTTACAGCAAAGCCTTAAAGATGTTAAATATCATGTAGGTGTTGATGGGATTTTCGGTACCCAAACACAAAATGTGGTAAGGGAGTTCCAAGTGGATCATAACTTAGCTTCAGATGGTATCGTCGGACCGAAGACATGGGCTGCTTTAGATGAAAATAAGGTGGAAAGAAGACAGTTCACGGAGAAAGACGCGATCGCGTTAGGGAAGAAGAAGCTGGGTAACAACATCGTATTCAGCGGTGATGGCAGATTGCTGAAAGATGGCAAGGGAAAATCATATTACAACTTTAAAGCAGCTAATAAAGATTGGATCGATCAAGGCGGCACAGGAACGATTGGGTGGTTCCACATTTATAAAGATGGCCGTGTAGTGGAACAATAAAGGATATACATGCAAAAATGGTTCTCACTTTACGTGGGATTTTTTTTATGTGAAGCATCAAGAAGACTAAATGCATCTATTTTTGGCTATAAATAACAAGTAAATACAGATATAATAGTAAATGGACAGCATTTTGGTATAGTGGGCAGCGGTCACTCCTTTTCAGAAAGGGGGTGTCGCTGGTGATTTCTATTATGGACGGACTGATGCTAATGATTTCATTCGCCTCTTTAATCGTCGCAGTAATCGCGGTTACATTAAAAAAGTAACCCCCTCCATACCATCCGGCCAGATGTTTGTAGGAAAAGGGTTACTTTCATGATCGAGTAGCAACTGACTTACCACAGAAAGCCGCTGCTCTTTATGCAGTTTGCTGTTCATTGAGACGCTGGTTTAACCAGTGTCTTTTTTTTATATTTATTATTATATCCTCATTTTCCCTATACATTCAACTAAAAAACCTGGATGAAATCTTGAATAAAAGTAAAATCATTTAGATTTTCGTTAAATTCCTGCCGTTTTCCAGTTTGAATGATTTCATCCCTTTATAAGAAACAATCGCAGGAATCATACAAAGCAAGGCCATCGGTAAACAATAAAGCAGATAGAAATGCCCTCCGTTATCAAGCAAGGGAATGAAAGCTAAAGCAACAAAAAGTAAAGTGAAAAAAATGATCGTGAAAATCCCGAATGATTGATGATAGAATGCATGAATTTCCCTTCTTCGTTCATCTTGGTTGGGTAAGGTCTTTACTGCATTGTGCGTTCGAAGGAATAGGTACAAGGAGAACATTAGAAATAACGCGGAAAATGGCAAAGCGATCGCAAATAATGAAACGTCAAGAATGGAAAGATAAAAGCTGGATAAAAAGAAAACCTCTGATACCCCTAATGCAAAACAATAATTGAAGATACTTATTCTATCAGGTTGTTTAAGCATGAAATCCCTCCTTCTATATCATATTATGCAACTGCTTTCATGTTCACCACTTTGTCACATTTAAAAGGTGAAAAATCCTCCCGGTTGTATCAAGCCTGCAGATGTTGAATAGAGTCTTTGCATATTACGAATAGTAATAAAATATCGCTTAAGGGGGGAGTGCTCAATGACTGTAAAAACGGCAATCAAAGGATTTTTGCTTGTTCTTCTATTATATTTCCTTTATGTAGTTGTGACGGCTGTTGTTCTTTTCCCCAAAGCAGAAAAAGAAGAAAACAGGCCGATAAAACAGGTAAGTGAATATATGGGAGAGAAGGAAGCCGCCGTGGATCGTGTCCTGCTTTTCGAAGACGGTTATGAGTCGGGACTCGCCAGAATGCGAATGATCCAGGAAGCCCAGCATTCAATCGATATTGCCTACTATGCTTTTGGAAAAGGCGAATCAACCGAGCTTTTTCTTGGAGCCTTGATCGATGCGGCTGACCGAGGTGTCAAAGTCCGAATCCTTCTGGATGGAATATCTCATGGACTCAGAGGTCAATTAAGCAGTGCCCGTTATGCATTGGCTTCACATGAAAACATTGAATTAAGATATTACGAAACCTTTAAGCCATTTAAGCCGTGGACCTGGCATAATCGCCTTCATGACAAGATCATCACGGTAGATGGAAAGTTAGGCATCATCGGAGGGAGGAATATTGCCGATAAGTACTTAGCAAGCAAGCCGCCGAGGAATTTTGTCTATGACAGGGATGTACTCATTTTCAATGCTAAAGAGGAGAAAGATAGTGTAATCGTTGAAATGAAGGGCTATTTGAATGAATTATGGACCCATCCTTATACGAGCGATGTTTTTTCGGACCTGTCGAAAAGGCAAACGGAAAAAGGAAAACGCGAAAGAGGTGCATTAGCGAAAAAATACAGCAAAGCTTTGCGCACTGAAACCGATTTCGTGAACCCAGTCGTCGATTGGGATAAGGCTACTACACCTACTAAAAAAGTGTCCTTCATTCATAATCCGATCGAACGGTTCAACAAATACCCTATTGTGTGGAGATCTTTATTGGATATTGCTGCGAACGCCAATCAATCGGTATACATCCAAAGCCCCTATATTGTCCCTGCGGATGCCTTGAAGGAATATGTACCGAAGCAGTTGGATTCAAAGGCTGATTGGACCATACTTACCAACTCGGCTGCATCAACCCCGAATATGATCGCTTTTTCCGGTTACTTGGCTCGTAGGGATAGCGTCGTGGAGACGGGGGCAAGGCTTTATGAATATTCAAAGCCTTATTCTTTGCATGGTAAATCGGTTGTCTATGATCGACGATTAAGTGCAGTGGGTTCCTACAATTTGGATTCTCGATCTGCCTTTTTAAATACGGAATCGATGGTGGTCATCGATAGTGAAAGATTTGCAGCGCAGTTGATAGGAGCCATGGATTCAAAAATCAAAAATAGTACACTCATTGCGGACAATAAAAAATATAGACAACTCCCAGAAGATCGGAAAAGGGAAGAGTCCTTTTTTAAGGCCACCTTTTTAAATGCCCTCTCGAAAATTACGGTATATTGGAATAGGTTCATTTGAAACATGACTAAAAAGACAGCAATCTCAGTGATTGTTGTCTTTTTAGCCTTTTGCGGAGATTATCTTATGAATACATATGTAATTTGCTATACTTGAGCAAGCTATTCACAATAATCGTAAGGAGAACAGAAACATGCAAACATTACAGCACCTATCGAAACATATTGTCTACCTGCCGCCAGTTCAGGAAACGGATCGCCCGGTTCTTGCCGCCGTGACGGGAAACAAGAAAACGCTCATCATCGATGCCGGTAACTCTGTCAGGCATGCGCAGCTCTTTGAGGACGAATTGCTTCGGAATGATATAAGCGGGAATTTCCTCGTTCTTACCCATTCACACTGGGACCATGTATTCGGACTGGAGAATATCGGGATTCCGGTGATTTGTCAGGAAAAAACATACACGAACATTAAAGATATGCAGCAGCTTTCATGGGAAGATCGGGCCCTTGATCAACGTGTCGAAGAAGGGACGGAGATTGCCTTTTGTGCCGATGCAATCAAATTGGAACATGGGACGAATAGAGAGATTTCCCTCCCCCTGCCCGATATCATCTTTGAAAAAACGATGACGATCGATCTCGGCGAGATAACCTGTGTCATAGAACATGTTGGCGGCGACCATGCCAAAGATTCCTGCATCATTTATATACAGGAGGAAAAAACCTTATTTCTGGGAGACTGCCTGTATGCCAATCTTTATGCGGAAAAATGGAATTATACAGCTGAACAAGCTTTGCTGCTTGTTAAGAAAATTGAAGCCTATGATGCCGAAACATATATACTTTCCCATCATGATCAGCCTCGCACGAGACTTGAGATGGAGGCGGAGCTTAAGCTAATGAAAGAATGTGCCAGAGCGGTGGTCGAACATCGGGGAAACCGGGCTTTAATGGAGCAGGAATTGGCTAAAGGATTAAAGCGGGATTTAACTGAGGACGAGCTCGAAACGATTGGATTTTTCGTGAATGGGTATGTTGAGTGACTGAACTCTAAAGTGGGGTATGAGCTCGGCATTATTGGGCTCATACCCAGGCCTCAAAAGAGATAATAAACGTTATTAGTGCTGAAAGGATAAGAACTGATAGGATGCCTGATATGATTTTCCCTGCTTTTGCTCTATTATCGGGATATATATGACCAATAATAAAGGAGGGGATGAAAAAGATAGCCGAATAGAACACTGTATAATGAATACCTGAATCTCCATTTGACCAGCCGCTAATTCCGATAGTATGTTAAATATGATCTCCCATGCAAGATTTATCGCCAAATTCAAACGTAAACAATATTCCCAATAAGCATAGCACGAAAGAAAGTGAACCTAATCCGATATCTTTTGTTTTCTTAACTTCAATGGTTGTCATGTACTTTTTGCTCCTTGCAATAAAAACCATATTATGGTTTTCATTGTAACATAACTCAGCAAGTACTTAAATCCCTACGCCTGTACCAGAACCCCAATATATTAAAAACTGCACCTCCAATTGTCTAACAATTAGGGTGCAGTTCAAATTAATTATGAGCTTTTTCTAGAGCTAGCTTTATCCCGAAACCAATCAAGACCGTCCCGGTTATCCCCTCGAATATCGCTTGGGTTCTAGGCTTTTTCATAAAAGCACTGATTTGGTTCAGCAGATAGATATAAAATACAAACCACAACGCAGTTAAAACGGTATACGTCATGCCCATGATCAGGAATGGTAAAAACGTATCATTCCCCGGATTCACGAACTGAGGCAGAAACGTTAAAAAGAAGACGGCCACTTTAGGGTTCAGCAGATTGGTAAGGAACCCTTGCTTAAAGCATGACTGGTTTTCGTACTTACTTTTGACCGTCGTTTCCGCCGCTGCGGCCACTTGCTTATTCCTTAATCCCCATAGTGTCTTGAAGCCTAGATATACCAAGTAAACGGCACCGACATATTTGAAGATGGAAAATAATAAAGCGGATTTCACAATGATTGCTGAAAGCCCGAACACGGCAGCAGATGTATGAATGAGCAGGGCACAGCATGTGCCGAACATCGTTTTAAAACCTCCCGACGTCCCAACGGCAACGGTGTTCCTTGTGGCTATTGCTGTATCTGGACCAGGTAAGATGATGAGAAGGATGCACATGATGATGAACAGATAAAAGTTTTCCATATTCGGACCTCCACTCTTAGCGATGAATTCTGAAAATTATAACATAGATGCACGTGGTTTAGGGAGATAAATTTGATAGTTAATGATTACAACAAAAAACAAGCCAAATCAGTTTTTGATCTGGCTCGTTTTTTTGAAAACATTTTGTCAGGGCGACTTTTTCAACACAGCACGTACCGGACTTCCATCTGCTTCAACTAAAGGAAGAGGGAGGGCTGCCAACTCATAATTACCCGGTCCGATGCCGTCCAATACAAGTCCTTCCAAAATGTGAATGCCATGATCGGCAAGTTCATGGTGGGCAGACAGCTCTTTACTATCCAGTGGATCTACTGATGGTAAATCAAGTCCAATTAGACGGACGCCGTGTTCTGATAGATATGCCGCTAATTCTGGCTGGATATGTGGAATGGTTTGTGGAAACATACTTCGATCCTTCCATGCATCCGTGCGAATTAACAGTCGGGTAACGCCTTGTAGATCTATATGGGATAATTCATCGACTCCGATGCTTGTCTTGTTTGGTAAATGGATAACTCGGGCATTTCCCATATATAAGTCGAGATCCAAATCAATCACTCTTTTTCCATCATCATCGAAATGAAAAGGTGCATCAATATGGGTACCGGTATGGATACTCATTTTGATTTGACCGACATTGACAGATCCGCTCTGTTCTTTACTCCAATTGACTTTATAAGAGAAAGGTGTATCTCCAGGCCAGACTGCAACGTTATCATCCAGACGTTGTGAAATATCAATCCATGTCCCCATGCATTTACCTCCGTCTCTACTGGCTGTTTCTTGAATATCTTATAGCTTCGTTCTTAGACTCCATAGCTCTGGGAAAAAGTGTTGATCCAGTGCTCTTTTTAAATACGTTACACCTGATGATCCGCCAGTACCTTGTTTATTACCAATGATTCTTTCCACTGTAGTCATATGATTAAAACGCCATAATTGCTGTTGGTGGCCAATGTCCACTAACTTTTCGCCCAGCTCATATAAGTCCCAATATTGCTCTACATCGCGGTAAACTGTCAGCCAAGCCTCTTCAACACTGGCATTTGGTTCATACCTTTGTGACCAATCCCTGCTGATGGCTTCTTGATCAATAGGTAATCCGCGCGCCACAAGAGCATTGATCGCCGCGTCATAAATACTTGGCTCATGAAGGGCCTGCTGCATTTGCTCGTATAAATCCGTTTGGTGCTGATAGACGGATAGCGTATGGACATTTTTGTTTCCTAATGCAAATTCAATCAAGCGATTCTGATAAGATTGGAATCCGGAAGATTGTCCCAGTTTATCCCTGAACTCCATGTATTCAGCCGGCGTTAAAGTTGATAGGACATTCCATGACTGGATCAATTGCTGCTGGATCCTCGAAACGCGGGATAGCATTTTAAACGAAGGTTCCAACCTGTTTTGGCGGATGGACTCAGTTGCTGCTGTCAATTCATGCAAAATGAGCTTCATCCATAGCTCACTCGCTTGATGGATAACGATAAATAGCATTTCATCATGATGATCGGAACATCTATGCTGACTGGTTAAAATCTTATCAAGGTGGAGGTAATCTCCATAGGACATCGATTTTTGAAAGTCGGTTTGAATTTCTTTCTCTAAACCCGTTATTGTTTGTTCATTTTTATCTGTATTCTTCATTCCGCAATCTCCTCACTTTTCGCAAAAAACTATTTATTCCGTCATTCTATTCTATCTTCTTTTCCAAAGGTTCTTCCATTACATTATGGTTAATATTTCTTCTTTTTGAAACAAAATAAGCAACAGCTAAAAATAGTAACCAAGGAATCCCGAATTGAAGCATGATTTTGAAATCCGTAAACCATGACGTAATCATCAAGCTGAATAGAAGAACGGCTCCTAGTATCGTTAAATAGGGGAAACCGATCATCCTAACAGGTAATTTGCGTCCTCCGGTTTTCTCCCATTTCACCCTGAAAAACAAATGGGAAATGAAGATCATGAGCCATGTGAACATGGCACCGAACATGGAAATCCCCATCATGAAAGCATAGGATGAACCAGGAAGTAACGCATGAACGCCTGCAGCGATGAAAATCCCCGTTGAAGAGACAGCAAGGGCTTTCGTAGGAACACCGCTTTTGTTTAACTTTCCTAAAAAGGTAGGTGCATGTTTTCCGCGTGCCAATGAAAACATCATCCGTGTTGAAGCATAGAGCTGAGCGTTCATGGCAGATATGGCAGCCGTTAGAATAATAAAGTTCATGATTCCGGATGCACCTGGAATGTTCAGGATTTCCATCACTTTTACGAATGGGCTTACCTCGATCCCGGCCGTTTTCCAAGGAACGATCATCAGCATGATGCCGATTGTCAGCACATAGAAAGTGGATAAACGGAACACAGTCGCTTTTAATGCTTTTGGGACGGCTGCATCCGGATCTTTTGCCTCCCCTGATGTAACCGCTATCAATTCAGTTCCAAGAAAGCTGAATAAAGAAATAAATACGGCTATCCACATCCCCTTCAAACCAAATGGGAAAAAACCGCCTTCATTCACGAAGTTTTCCGGTCCTATATGCGGCTGTTCGGATGAACCGAACAGTACATAGGCTCCAAGTAGGATAAAACCAACAATGGCACTTATTTTAATAAAGGAGAACCAATACTCAAATGTCGCGAATGTATTCACGCTGGTAGCATTTACATAAATCAGGACACCTGCAAACAACAAAATCCATACGATTCCCGGCACGGTCGGAAACCAATAATTCATATATACGCTGACTGCACTTACTTCAACCCCAACGGCCAAAACATTGCCAATCCAATAGGAATAGCGGACAAGATAGCCTGCCATTGGACTCATGTACTTTTCCGCAATGGCCCCAAAAGATCCGGAAGTAGGGTGGGCAACCGTCATTTCGGCTAAACAGCCCATCAATAGTAAGACAATGAACGCCCCAAGAGCATAACTGAGCAATACACTTGGCCCTGCCGCTTGAATCGCAAGTCCGCTGCCAAGAAATAGCCCCGTCCCGATGGCACAGCCCATCGCGATCATGGAAAGCTGACTTGTTTTCAGCTCTCGCTTTAATCCTTTTTCTGGCTCATCTTTAAAGTTCAATTGAGTATTGTTTTTCTCCATAGTTCATCTCCTTTTTATCAAAAAGATTTTATCCTGCCCTAATTAATTAACCATTTGAGAGATGAGCCCCATCTGGCGGAACTCCGGGTTATGCGACCACTTCACGCTCATTCTTGTATTTTTCATATTGTTTTTCTGACATGATTTTCTTGAGTATTTGTACAACTTCCCAAACTTCCGCATAAGAAGTATAGAGTGCAACCGGGGCGAGGCGAATGATGTTAGGTGCACGGAAATCTGGAATGACACCGTTCTCTTTCAATGCCTTGCATATCCGTGCAGCTTCTTTATGCTCGAGGCTTACATGACCACCGCGGCGGATGTCTTCTCTGGGAGTTCCAATGAAAAAGCCCATGTCTTCCAATTCGAATTCGACTAAATCCATTAAATATTGATTGATTTTCAGGGATTTTTCACGAATATTTTCAATTCCAGCTTCTATAAAAATGTCCAAAGACCCAATCAAAGGTGCACAACTTAACACATGCGGCGTGCCAATTTGATACGCTCCAGCTGATTCAGCTGGTGTTAAGGTATGTTCCATATCGAATTGTTTATCTTTTTTGGAGCCGAACCATCCAGCCAATCCAGGCATCGTCCCAAAATGTTTTCGATTTACATATAAACCGCCAACACCGCCAGGGCCGCCATTTAAATGTTTATAATTGCACCAATAAGCAAAATCCACATCCCATTCGCTGAAGGAATGCGGGATGGCACCGATGGAATGACATCCGTCAAATCCGATTACAATTCCTCTTTTATGGGCTTCATCAGCCAATCGTTTCATATCCAGTATTTGACCGCTGCGATACAGGACCGTTGGCAAGATGATCAAAGCGATGTCATCGGTCATTGCTTCGATGATGTCATCTTCTTCAAGAAATCGGCCATCACGGCTTTTCACGCGGATGAGATCGGTTTCCGGATCGTATCCATGTGTACGCAGCTGACTTTGAAGAGCATAAATATCAGTCGGGAAGGTTAATTCATCAGCCAAAATCTTTCTGCGCATTCCTTCAGGCTTATAAAAAGTAGCTACAAGCTGATGCAGATTTACTGTTGTGGAGCCGGTTACAATAACTTCCTCGGGAGAAGCTCCGACCAATTGGGACATCTTTGCGCCCAATTTCTCAGCCATGAAAAACCATGGGTGATTCCCTTGCGTCCATCCATCAATCCCATGCTCTTTCCAATCTTCCAAAGATTCCAGAAGAGTGCGTTCAGCCCTTTTCGAAAGAAGCCCCAATGAGTTTCCATCCATATAGATGGAATCCGGCTTTAAATAAAACTCTTCCCGAAAATCTTTAAGCGTATCATTCTCATCCATTTGTTTAGCGTGATCCAATGTATATTCAGAAACCATAATCATCCTCCTATATTAGTTTTTTTAAATTCTAGGAGAATCGTACCAAAGAATATGACACGGTGTCAATAAGTTAATTCAGAAAATTATAAACATTAAAACTGACATTCCAACAAATGTTTTTTATTTTATGGAAATCCTTTATGCTAGAAGATAAAGGGAGGAATAAGCATGGAGAATGGCAAAGTAGGAGATAAACGGCATTTACGCTCGATCATGACACGACAAAAGCTATTGGAAGCTGCAAAGGAAATATTTCTTGAAGAAGGTTATCAAGCTGCGCTTATTTCCCAAATGATCAAAAGAGCAAACATCGGATACGGGACGGCCTATGTTCATTTTAAAGGGAAAGAGGATCTGTTAATTGTATTAATGGAGAATGTAATGGAGCAATTCTATGAAATTGCCGAGACCTCTTTCTTCCCAAAATCAAAAGACGAAGCAAAACATATCATCAACAGACAAGCTAATGCATTTTTGAAAATGGCAGAAGCTGAACGCAATATGATGCAAGTTTTCGAACAGGCCATTGGCATATCAACCATTATTTCAGATAAATGGAAAGCGATCCGCATGAAGTTCATTCAGCGAATTTCACAGGACGTCGCCTATGCACAGCAAAATGGGCTGGCAAGAACGGAACTAAACCATGAGCTTGTCGCAAGAGGATGGTTTTTCACAAATGAAATGTATCTGTGGGAAATCGTCCGAAACGAACATCGAAGTTCAGTAGAAGAAATCGCTCAAACCATCACCTCAGTCTACGTCGAAGGCTTATATGTATAATGATAATGGCAGCTCACCAATCTTCCGGTTATATACAATCGGAAGATTTTTTTATTTTAAAACTCACGAGTAAAGCCGCGGAATTCACGAGTAAAGTGCCCAAACTCACGAGTAAAGCCGTAGAATTCACGAGTAAATAGCGCAAATTCACGAGTAAAACAGCAAAATTCACGATCATATAGCTCAAACCCACGAATATATCACTCAATCTTACAAGTAAGGTGCAAATTCCCGAGTAAACCGCCAAAACACTCTCATTAGCATCGGACTTACAGCGTCTACGCCTTAAGTCTTACTAGAAAATATAGCTAAGGCTCATTATACGAACTTGTAAAAGTAGATAAGATATAAACATAGAAAGGAGGACGAAAACAATGAAGAAATTTGGTTTATTTATTGTAGGACTGATCGCACTTTTCCTGTTGCTGGCGAACGTTGGTCCACTGATCAGCCTGGCGATTTGCTTGGCGATCCTATACTTTGGGTTCAAGCAGTTCATGAAGTCCGAATCGACAGGGGCGAAGATTGCGTGGGGGTCAGTCTCCATTATAGTGCTGATCGTTTCTATTTCCCATATCCCGGCAATATTGGGACTGGTGGCAGCTTATGTTCTTTACCTGGTTTATAAAAAATGGAATGAAAATGATGAAAGTGCATCATCGAAAGAAAGTGACCCATTCTCAAATTTTGAAAGAGAGTGGAAAGAGTTGAATAAGAACTAATAGAAGGGATGTAATTGGAATGGGTAATTTATTTTCAAGAATGAAACAAACGATTTCGGCTGATTTTCACGATCTATTGGATAAAAAGGAGCAAAAAAATCCAATAGGGATGTTAAATCAATATTTGCGTCAATGTGAGCAGGAGACGGAAAAGGTCGGTAAGTTGCTTGAACGTCAATATCTTTTGAAAGAAGAGTTTACGCGTGAATATAATCAAGCGCAAAATCTGGCTGAAAAACGTAAGCATCAGGCTGAGATTGCCAAGCAGTCGGGAGAAACCGATTTGATGGAATTTGCTGTCAAGGAAAGCCTGCACTATGAAGAGCGGGCGCAAAGTTTGAAAGAGGCGCATAAAAGTGCAGAGGTTCAGTTGGCTGAGCTGGAGCGGAAATATGAAGAAATGAAACATAAGCTGAAGGATATGCATCTAAAGCGGTTGGAACTGATGGGCAGGGAAAATATTGCCCGGGCAAACAACCGAATCAATCGGGTTTTGGACGGAGGCAGTTCCGAAGCCAAACCGGTAGCGATGTTTGAAGAAATGGAGCATTATATCGATCGCATCGAGCACCAGGTCCATACGGATTATAATCGGCATACGATCGATGCCAGGATTGTCCAGCTTGAAAAAGAATTGGAACAGAAAGAAGCGTAAAGTTTTTTAAGGCATCGCTGTCATCCCCTGGCCTTTTGGAATGGAGGGCGGGGGAAAACAGGCTGTCAGAACGTGATAATTTCATGGTATTCTTAAAAGGCACGGGTTTCTGTGCCTTTTAAGAATATCATGATCATATACAGGGGAGGCGAACCGATGTTGAACAAGATGAAGACGGACTATATGGGATGGATACTTCTCATCGGAGTCGTCCTGCTTTTTTTAGAGATTTCATTTACGGGTGGGGGTCTCCTTTTTTCCATCGCTTTTTCAATAGGATGTATCTATTTAGGCAGGAAATTCACAAAACGGACAATCGGGAAAATCCTATTTTTTATAGGGCTGATTTCCCTTATCATCACAGTCTTGAATATGTTCGTCTTTAGATTTTTCCTAATGGCGATCCTCATTTATCTTTTGCTTTTATATTATCAGTCCAAAAAAAATCCTGATTGGGTCAGTCCCATTTTAACCAATGATGATTCGGACGAAGAAAAGATCAATAAGGAACGACTGCTGAAAACCGATTATCTATTTAAAAATAAGTTGTTTGGTCATCAACAAACGACCGAACATGTATATGAATGGAATTCCGTGAATGTTCAGGGCGGGGTCGGTGATACGGTTATCGATTTAAGCAAAACGATTTTAACGAAAGGCGATGCTGTCATTTCCATCAGGAATATCATTGGCAATATCACTGTCCTTGTACCGTATGGCATCGAAATCAGGGTCCATCATTCTGTCATTGCAGGCAGAGCGCGGATTTTTGAAAATAAGCCTGAATCCAGGGTCTTTAATCAAATTTATTCCTACCAAACGGAAGGGTTCAATGAAACGGATCACAAGGTTCATATCATCACTTCAATCTTAGTTGGCGATTTAGAGGTGAAGCGGATATGAGCATACTGACACGGCAGATATTGACTGCCCTTGGTGTTGCTTTCGTTCTTTCCCTTGCTTTGCCGGCGATGGTTTTCTTCATCTTTCCTTTATCCGATTGGAGTTTATTGTGGGAGAAAGTGGTCATGGGATTACCCTTCGTCATATTTTTGCCAAGCCTGGTCATGACGGTAGGGCTGATTTATGGAGTCGTTTCGGGTATGTTTTGGAAGAGACAGCTTGAAAGGGTGGATGAAGGTCTGCATTTCCTTGAACAGGGCCGCTTACCCTCGCAACAGGAAACGTATCCAATTCAAGAGATGGCTAAAATGGCGGAACGGATGCAACTGATCCATAAGCAAATCAATGAGCAGACAAAATTATCGCAAAAAATGGCGAATGAAAAGGCCGTTGATCAGGAGAAACAGATCCAGGAAATCGTTTCCCAGGAACGAAACCGTTTAGCGCGGGAGCTGCATGATTCGGTGAGCCAGCAATTGTTTGCCGCTTCGATGTTCATGTCGGCCATCACCGAATCACAATCCGATATGGAAAAAACGGAAATGAAACAATTCAAGGTAGTGGAAGAAATGATCCATCAATCCCAGCTTGAGATGAGGGCGTTATTGCTTCACTTGAGGCCTGTTGCCTTAAAGGGAAAATCTTTACATGAAGGAATGAAGGAGCTTCTTTTGGAATTGGCCCAAAAAGTGACGATGGATATAAATTGGAAGATGGAGCCTGTCACTCTGGATAAGGGGATTGAGGACCATCTGTTTCGGATTTTACAAGAATCGATTTCCAATACGCTGAGACATGCAAAAGCGAATTCGCTTGAAGTGCTATTGATCGTTCGTGATGGATTGATCATTTTACGAATAACGGATGACGGCATCGGTTTTAACGTCGAGGAGTCGAAAACGGGATCATATGGTCTCCAAAACATGCATGAACGGGCTGTTGAATTAGGCGGGACGATGCAAATTGTAAGTGTTCCGAATAAAGGAACGAAACTTGAAGTGAAAATCCCATTATTAAATGCTGGAGGTGATCATGATGATTAAAGTATTATTTGTCGATGACCATGAAATGGTAAGGATAGGGGTATCGGCTTATTTATCCGCACAGTCTGATATCGAAGTGATCGGGGAAGCGGACAATGGTTTGAAAGCTGTAGAACTGGCAATGGAATTGCGTCCGGATATCATTTTGATGGATTTGGTGATGCCGGAAATGGACGGCATAGAAGCGACGAAACGAATTATTGAAAAATGGCCAGAAGCAAAGATCATCATTGTGACAAGCTTCCTGGATGATGAAAAAGTGTACCCGGCATTGGAAGCCGGAGCGACGAGCTATATGCTGAAAACATCAAAGGCCAGCGAGATTGCGAAAGCCGTCCGTTCCACTTTCCAGGGTCAAAGCGTACTTGAACCTGAAGTGACGGGAAAAATGATGGAAAAGCTGCGTCGCCCAAAAATCACCCAGCTTCATGATCAATTGACAAACCGTGAAATGGAAATTTTACTGCTGATGACACAAGGGAAAACGAATCAGGAAATTGCCGATGAACTATACATAGCCCTGAAAACCGCCAAAGTGCATGTCAGCAATATATTAAGCAAGCTTGCCGTGCAGGACCGCACGCAAGCAGTGATTTACGCATTTAAGCATTCGCTCGTTCAAGAAGAAGAGTAAAGAGCGTCTATTTACCAATAGAGGAAAGTTTGTTATATTTAGGGAAATATCCCATCCTGTAAAGTTCATTCAAGGTTGCTGATTGCAGCCTTTTTTACGGATTGCAGGAAAAAAGTAGGTGAAATGATGTTAAGAGTGATTTTAGAATTATTTCGTATAATCACCATTATTTTCGTTATTGGAATGATAATGGAGCTCATCATTCATTCAATCTATGCGATTTTTGGAATAACCGTAGAGAATACCACGGGCGGATGGATCGTTGGTATGGCAATTTTTCCATTACTTTATGTACTCTATAAAAATCGGCTTCAATTTTCAGGTTTCTATAAAAATGGCAAACAAGTAAAACTCTCAAACAGGACAACTACTATACTGCTTTGCTCCTCTGTGTTAATGTTGACGGTTGCCCCTTTATTTCGCTAACGGAATGTAAAAAGAGCATGTTTTAATCAAAACATGCTCTTTTTTATACCGTTTTTTTAGATTATACAGCTTCCTCTGCGGTATCGAGCCTCGTTCCGTATATCCGATAAAGAACCAAAGCGAATACCATTCCTATAAAGGAGATGGAGGAAATGAACAAGTAAAGGGTCTTCCCGCCATATGCTCCATATATGGCGCCGCCTATATAAGAAGCGATGATTCCCGAAACCCCGAAGAATAGCAGCGCCAGTACGGTCTGGCCTGTGGCACGCCATTCCACCGGAACGATCCGATACAGATATTGGATGGCCGCCGAGTAGAAAATCGGGAAAGTCAATAGCTGCATGACTTGCAAATAAGCTAATAGCTGTGGATCGGTAATCCACGCAGAGACGAAATAACGGATAAAGAAAAACGCTGCTGCAAACGAAATGATGATGATTTCCTTACCTTTGCGCAGCCACCAAAAGCTTAGGGCGAATACAACGATTTCACTTCCCGCCGCCAAGAACCAGGTCAAGCCTACAAGCTTGGCACTTCCCCCAAGTTCACGGATATATACTCCAAGGAAGGTATCGTTCATCCTTGCTGGAACAGCACAGATAAAGACCAATAACAGAAAGAGAAGCGTCTCTTTATTGCTGAAAAAATGCTTAAGGCTGCTTAAGGTGACAGGTTTCCCTGAAACGGGAGCATCAGGCATCATCCAGCTGACAATGAAGCTGATCAAACCTATTCCTGCAAAAAGGAACGCAAGGCTGTTCGCTCCGAAATATGACATAACATAGCCGGTGATCAGCGATATGACCGCATAACCCAATGCACCATATGTCCGTATGGAGCCGTAGCTGATCCCGGATTTCTCTGCCATCGTAAAATTGAGGCTTTCCGTCAGGGGATCGATCGGCATCAGAAAGAAATATAGCAGCATGGCAAACAGGATGAGCTGAAGATAACTGCTTGAATCATAGAGGAAATAACCGATTACGCTCGAGAAAAAGATGAGTAACAACAGGACTTTTCGTATAGTCCTTGTTTTGTCGCTGATCATTCCCCATAAAGGCTGGGTGATGAGGGTGACAAAACCTCCTGTACCGATGATGAATCCGATTTGGGCTGGACGCAACCCTTGATCAGCCAGATAGACTGGGAGAAACGGAATGAAAATGGCAAGCAGTCCAAAATATAAAAAGTTAAAACTCTTTAATAATCGTATTGCTTTCATAAAAAATATGATACCTCACGTGTTCTATAGAGTGGATTGATTTCAGACCATGTAATTGTATCATTGATGACAGAATTTGAAAAAATAGTTTTAAAATAGATTTGGTTTCGAGGTTAAATCTCACTTTTAAAAAATGGATGTAAATGATAGAATTAACACTTATTGTTAATTGGAGAGGGTGGTAATTCATGGACCAGGACACAAAAGTGATTCAAGAGTTGCAGCAATTGAAGCAAAAAGTCGGTCATCTTGAAGACTTATTGACGCAGCAACAGAATAAAAAGGAAAAAGCAGGACCATTTCGAATCTTCCTGGACGCAGTAGGCTCACTGCTATTTGGATTAATTGTTGTAGGACCGGTTATAGTGATTGTCGTTGGTGTTCTGATGGTGGCTGCATCATGGTTAGGGAAGGAATTTTAAACGTTTAGGAGATTATGAATATATTGATTTGATTAGGTGACCAGTGGGGATGGATAGGGAAAGGTTTTTTCTATATATTGTAATTTTATTTGCATCGAATGCATGATTTAAGTATTGCATCTTTTCTTAAAAGGGGGATTTTTAAAGTGAAAGTGGTGCTGCCTTTTGCAATAGCCATGATTGCACTTACAGGGTGTTCTGCAATAGCCGATAACGGAACCAGTGAATTGAAATGGTATAAAACCAAAGAAGAAACGATTAATCATGGCATTAAAGAAGAAAAGATAAAAAAAGAAGACATCATTGGAGAAGTTAGTGAAAACGGAGAAACATTTGTTATTTATAAGAAACAATTTGAAGAAGGCTTGGGAGTAGGGGTATCAAGCATTAGTGAGCAAGAAGGAAAGTTTGCTTGGTATGACCCTGATCAGGATGTTCTTGTTAAAAACGATAAAGTCAAAAAGTATTCTTCCGAAATCAGTTGGGGAACAACAACACAATCAGGAAAGGATTTTACAATTTACACTGGATTAAGTGATGATCAAAGTCCTATCGTTAAAACACGAACTAGTGAAGTAAGCCCTGCAATAGACAAGAAAAGTGGGATTTATTTCTATATAGAACCTGCTAAATAAGTCATAAGAACATTTGTAGAATTTACGAAACCACTGGTAAATTGAGGGTATCCATAAAGGGCACTCTTTGTCTTTAGGAAACCTTGCATATACGCTTCGGTTCTTCATTTTCATCTTATAAGACTATCTAACACTTGATTCTGCAGCCGCAGGATGTTCCTTAAGTGCTATTGAATTTGTATATTATTTGTCCGCCAGTATCCTCTAATTGGGTCAAGTGCTTTCACGATTTCCCCTAATTTGTTTCTTTGAAAATATTATCCTAAGAAAGTTATTGACAAATTTACCTTGAGTCCGTATAGTATGGGATATTATTAAAAATATTCAGATATAATTTTTCAAACGCAATGAACAGGAGTAGTAAAAGCTCATTATTCGGTGAAGAGAGCTGCGGGTTGGTGCAACGCAGTCCAATGATACTTTGAACTTGCCTGGGAGTGGTAAAGCGAAAGATAGGAATGATTCCATTCTTTTGTTTTAACGATTAACCTTCGTTACAAGGTTTTAAAGCTGGGCTCTTTAAAGAGCCAATAAGAGTGGTACCGCGGTAAGCTTAAGGCATATCGTCTCTTTCTTCATTTGATTATGAAGGAAGAGACGATATGCTTTTTTTGATTTTTGGGAGGTAAGGATATGGAAACGGACAAACGGAATTTACAGAGGACAATGACTTCAAGGCATATTACGATGATGGCATTAGGCGGTGCCATAGGGGCAGGTTTATTTAAAGGAAGCAGTTCAGCCATCGATATGGCAGGCCCTTCCGTAATCATTGCGTACTTGATAGGTGGAATCATCCTATTATTCATCATGCAAGGTTTAGCTGAAATGGCGGTCCGCAATAGCGGTGCACGAACATTCAGGGATTTGGTCCAATCGATCTTAGGAAAGTATCCTGCCTATTTCCTGGATTGGATTTATTGGAAAATGTGGGTGTTGAATATAGCGGCCGAATCAGTGGTTGCGGCGATTTTCCTTCAATATTGGCTGCCCGGATATCCAATCTGGATATTGGCATTAGCTGTTTCGGTTTTGGTTACTGCGGTTAACTTGCTGTCAGTAAAGGTTTTTGCTGAAACGGAGTACTGGCTTGCTTTAATTAAGATTACGGTCATCATTGTGTTCATCATGGCTGGATTATTGTTGCTGCTCGTTACTTTTGGTGATCATACCGCGGTCGGTTTTTCTAACTTGACCGAACATGGCGGTTTCTTTCCGAATGGATCGACAGGTTTGATCACGGCGATGCTGGTGGTAATCTATTCATATGGCGGTACGGAAATCATCGGGGTCACATTAGCTGAAACGAAAAATCCTGAAAAGGTGGTTCCAAAGGCCGTTCGCAGCACATTGGTCAGGATCATTTCTTTCTATATCATTCCTTTTTTCATCATCGTTAGCTTAATTCCTTGGAACGAAGTAAACGGGGTGAAGGAAAGTCCATTTGTAATGGTCTTTCAAATGATCGGGATTCCAGGTGCCGACCATATCATGAATGCCGTTGTTCTATTAGCGATCATATCATCGATGAACTCCGGGTTGTATGGTTCATCCCGCGTTCTGTATACACAAGCCGTGGATGGTCGCGTTCCGAAAATCTTTTCCCGTTTATCCAAGAAGAAAGTACCTGTTCCCGCAATATTGATGTGTACTTCCGCTTTATATGGCGGTGTATTGATTTCCTTATTCGCTGGAAGCAAGACCTTCGATTTCCTAATGGGTTCGCTTGGATATACCGTATTATTCATCTGGTTGATCATTGCTTTCGCCCATTTGAAATCACGTAAACAACAGTCCGGAAAAACAAGTGCCTATTCGGTAAAATGGTTCCCGTATACGACTTGGGCTGCGATCATCGCTTTAATAACGATCCTGATCGGAATCATTTTCACGACATCCATAGTCGTTACGATCATTACACTTTGCATCTACATCTTCATTTCCTTAACGTATATATGGAAAAAACGCCATAACAAAATCTAGAGATGGCGGAGTGATCACTTTTGCCTTCCCGCATATAAGTTTCATATTGAGCCGTGGTATATGCCATGGCTTTCGTTATGTATTCTTAGTCGGATGAAAAGTAAGAGATATCCATTTTACTAGTTCATGGGAATCATTAACTTTAGCGATTAACGAGTTAATCTAGTGAAAAATGTAGTATAATAATCTTTGGAAAAAAACCAATATATTGAAAGCCGGAGCGAGCTATGAAAAACAATTCCATACTATCCTTTCACCCGTTATATTATTTATTACTTTTGATGATTACTAGTTCCATCTATTCAATCATCAATCAATCTTCAGGTCATGCTGTCGATGTTACGACTATAATAGATGGGGAGATTCCCTTTATTAAAGAATTTGCCGTTCCTTATTTACTTTGGTATCCGTATATTTATGGATTGCTGATTTACTATTGCTTCGTTGACCGAAAGCGCTATTTCGTCGGATTAGGCAGTTTGATATCGGGGAAACTTCTCTGTTTTCTTGTATATTGCCTTTGGCAAACGACAGTTCCGCGTCCAGAAGTCGTGGGCAACGATATCTTTGCCCAGTTAATGCTGTTCATCTATAGTCATGATCAACCTGTCAACTGCCTCCCCAGCATACATGTACTGACCACATTCATCATGATGATTGTCGCCCATAAGCGGAAAGAAGAGCACAAATGGGAGTATGCCAGTGTCACTGCATTCGGAACACTGATCATCCTTTCCACGCTATTTACGAAACAGCATGCTGTATTGGATGTACTCGCAGGAATCCTCCTTGCATGCGGGGTATATGCAGCCGTCCAGTATACGTTCCATGCGCTACCTGGTTTTCAGGCCAATCATTACGCAGCGAGGCAAATTAAAAAGTGACCACATATAAAAAAAGCATCGAACCTCCCATGGCAGGAAGTCCGATGCTTTTTTCTTTTACATTTCAGCTTCAATTTTCAAAGATGATTCTTCGCTGAACTGTTCTTTATCCAGGTCGCCCGTTATTTTACTAGTCAGAATACCGGAAGTCATGCTTCCGCTGACATTCACGGCCGTTCTTCCCATATCGATCAATGGCTCGACGGAAATCAACAGGCCGGCCAAAGCGATTGGCAGGTTCATTGCAGATAATACAAGGATGGCAGCGAATGTTGCTCCTCCGCCTACACCTGCAACCCCGAAAGAACTAATGGCCACGATGGCAATCAACATGGCGATAAAGGAAGGATCTAGCGGGTTGATCCCAACCGTTGGAGCGATCATGACCGCTAACATGGCCGGATAGATTCCGGCACAGCCGTTTTGACCGATCGACAAGCCGAAGGATCCGGCAAAGTTGGCAATACCTTCGGACACCCCTAGTTGTTTCTGTGTTTGGATGTTCAATGGCAGAGCGCCAGCACTTGTTCTTGAAGTGAAGGCAAACGATAATACTGGGAAAGCTTTTCTCAAATATACGATTGGATTCAATCCTGCAAGCATCAGCAATAGCAAATGGATAAGGAACATGACAATCAGGGCCACATATGAGGCACCTACGAATTTCCCTAATTTCAGGATGGCATCCAAATCACTCGTAGCTACCGTCTTCGTCATGATCGCTAAGATCCCGTAAGGTGTTAAACGCAGGATTAATGTTACTACGCGCATGATGATGCTGTGCAATGTATCTACTATTTTAGCAAAAAATTCAGCGTGTTCAGGCTGTTTCCTTTTGACTCCTAAATAGGCAATCCCAAGAAATGCAGCAAAAATTACAACGGAAATGGTTGATGTCGGGCGTGCTCCCGTTAAATCAAGGAACGGATTGGACGGAATCAATTCAAGAATTTGCTGTGGCATCGTTTTATCCTGAATCGTACCGTATGTTTCCGATATTTGATCCCCGCGGCTTAACTCCGCTTCCCCTTGTTCAATTTGAACGGCTTCCAAATTGAACACAGTTGCCGAGGTGATCCCGACAGCTGCTGCAATCGCAGTCGTTCCAAGCAGGATTCCGATGATCAGGACACTGATCTTTCCAATGTTGCTAGTCAGTTTCAATCTTGTGAATGCGGATAAGATTGAAATGAAGACAAGCGGCATGACGATCATTTGCAGGAACTTGACATAGCCGGAACCTACAATGTTAAACCAATCGACCGATTTAACGATCGCATCTGACTGAGGTTCATAGAAATACTGCAAAAGAAGTCCGAATACAATTCCTAAACCAAGTCCAGTAAAGACCCTTTTTGTAAAGGAAATATGCTTCTTATTCATGTAAAATAAAACGCCTAAAAGAACGAGCATTATGGCAAGATTTAAAAACACATAACCAATCATATATATTCCTCCTAATTCCGATTAACCAAATGAGAATAATGAATATCTGAAGCCTATGATACATCATCCGTTGATTTTTTACCAGAAGAAAATAATTTATTTTTGACTTTTCAAGTAATTCATGTATTTATCTTTATTCAGGAACTGGATTTGAGGGAACAATAAAGGGATACTAGATCAAGCTAGGGTATAAATCTTCATCTATCTATTTATCAGGAAGGATAAGCCCTTTGTTTTCTTGAATGATAGATTAGGCAGCAGATGCTTAGCGTTTTTTTGAAAGGGTGGAAGAATGATGGATATATACATTGACAGGCTTAATGAACGGGATGCACAAGCGTTATTTGCATTTGAATGCAATAATAGAAGGTTTTTCGAGCAAACGGTCCCAGGCCGGGGTGATGATTATTATCGCTTTGGAACGTTTGGAATCAGGCATAAGGAATTATTAAAAGAACAAGAAGAGGCCATCTCCTCTTTTTATTTGATTAAGGATGGTTCAGGTATAATCGTCGGCAGGATTAATCTTGTGGATATCGACCCCATCAAGGGTACGGCACATGTCGGTTATAGAATCGGTGAAGCGTTTACGCAAAAAGGGATTGCGAATGAAGCTTTAAAGCTATTGGTGAAACTGGCCCCGGATTTGAATGTGACGCAAATACATGCCAAAACGGCAAGCGACAATATCGCCTCCCAAAAGGTTTTGGTGAAAAACGGTTTTGAACGGATTTCGATTAATGAGGAAATTAGTGAAGATTCGGGTCAAAAGCTAACATTCTTCCATTATAGGAGGAACATTTAAATCCATTTTCTTCTATATAATAGAACGCATTCCATTTTTTTAATTGTGAAAAGAGGGGGAGTATACTATACTAACGTTGTATTTAATGTTTGGAAAATTTTGCGAAGTTCATATATTTGCCGCTGGGTGCCTTTGTGTGAACAAAGGGTAACAGGGAATCGGGTGCAAATCCCGAGTGGTCGCGCCACTGTAACCAAGGAGTTTTCTTTCAGGATGTCACTTGACCGTCAGTCAGGGAAGACGAAAGGAAATGTTGATCTGGAAGCCAGGAGACCTACCTAGTAGGCATCACCGATTTTTCCTTCGCTGAGAGGAGAGGTGTTCGAGAGTAAGAAAAGGCGGACTTAGGTCCTTCCTTATTTTTTTGCCTATACTCGTAACTCCATTCTTTGTTAAAAGGATTGGAGTTTTTTTGTGTTTTTTTTGAAGGAGGAATCATCATTGGAAGAGTCATTGGTTAGAAGCTCATTGAAAGAGAATGAGGATATGCTTGACCATTTTGAGAGAAATGCCAAGCGCAGGTTTCGTTTCCTGCTATTTTTCTTGCTTTGCATCCTTTTATTATCGATTACATTCGCTGTTACCCTTGGGCCAGTTAAGATGTCAGCAATGACGGTTTGGAAGATCGCCTTAGGGCATCTGCCTTTTATCGGTGATTCCCTGGAAGGGAATGGGAGTATCGCACAAGAGCGGATCATTTGGGATATCCGTCTGCCCCGTGTATTGCTCGGTGCGGTGGTAGGTGCGGGGTTATCCGTAGTGGGTGTCGTCATCCAGGCCTTGGTGCGCAATTCACTCGCAGATCCGTATATCCTGGGCATTTCATCTGGTTCTTCCGTTGCGGCAACCCTTGTCATTCTCTTTGGGGCGCTGCCTATATTCGGTCAATATGCGTTGTCATTCGGTGCCTTCCTGGGGGCCATGGCTGCGATGCTTTCCGTTTATTTATTGGCTCAAGTGGGAGGGAGAATCCAAACGACAAGGCTGTTATTGGCGGGTGTAGCCATTTCGATGATCATGTCTGCCGTCACTAATTTCATTGTCACACTCGCACCAAAAGATTCCGGCATCCGTGAAGCGATGTTTTGGATGATGGGCAGCTTAGCGGGTGCAAAATGGGAATACATACCGATTCCAGCGGTTGTAGTGCTTGGGGTTTCCTTGTTCCTTATCGTCCAATCCCGCTCCCTCAATATCTTATTGATGGGCGAAGAGGTCGCCGCGACGCTCGGGGTCAATATGGAAGCCTTCCGTAAAGTTCTGATCATCATGACTTCCCTTGTTACGGGGACTGTTGTTGCTGTAAGCGGCTCGATTGGGTTCATCGGTCTGGTCGTACCGCATTTGGCCCGGCTATTGGTCGGGACAGACCATAAACGTGTTCTATCATGCAGCATATTGATTGGCATGATTCTCGTCATTTGGTCAGATGTATGTGCCCGGCTGGTCCTGGCACCTCAAGAACTTCCGATTGGCGTTGTCACCGCACTTTGCGGAGGGCCATTCTTCATTTGGCTTTTGCGGCGAAGTTCATATTCATTTGGAGGTGGGGGAAAGTGAAATTAGCCATTGAAGAAGTGTCCTATTCAATTCTGGACACACCTATCATTGAGGATATATCCCTGCATATAAAAACTGGCCAGTTCGTTGGGCTGATCGGCCCGAATGGGAGCGGGAAATCCACTTTATTAAAAAATGCTTCCCGGATATTGGAGCCGCATACGGGATCTGTTCACCTCGACGGCCGAGACCTTTACCGGCTTACACAGAAACAAACAGCCCGGGAAATGGCGGTTGTCAGCCAGGAAACATCCCTGACCTTTGACTTTAGTGTACAAGAGATGGTTTGGATGGGACGCCACCCCCATAAGCGGTTATTTCAGGGAGATACGGAGAAAGATAGACGAATCGTCAATCATGCATTAGCTCGCGTCGAAATGAATGGATTTGAAGAAAGGAGTTTCATGAGCTTGTCGGGTGGGGAGAAACAACGTGTCCTTATAGCGCGTGCCCTTGCCCAGGAGGCGAACATCATCATCCTGGATGAACCAACGAATCATTTGGACATCAGGCATCAGCTCCAATTGCTGGACCTTGTAAAAAAGCTGGACGTTACTGTCTTGACTGCCCTGCATGATATAAATTTGGCAGCCATGTATTGTGATTATATATATGTCATCCAAAATGGCCAAGTGATCACATCCGGAACACCAGAAGCTGTCTTGACGACAACAATGATAAGGAACGTGTTCGGCGTGGAAACGGAAATCGGCATACACCCGGTCACGGAAAAGACGCATATCACCTTTTTAGCACATATATAAAAAACAATGGATTCGAGGGGAAATATATGACTGGTTACCGAAAGATTTTGTTAAGCATCAGTTTATTGGCAATGATGATATTGGCCGCTTGCAATAACTCCGAGGAAGCTTCAAAGGACGGAGGCAAACCGAGTGAAAAAGGTGGAAAAGAAACGGTGGTCATCACGAATCTGGATCATGAATCCACCTATGCAGAGGCCCCGAAACGTGCGGTTTCGCTAAATCAGCATGCGACGGAAATCATGCTTGCATTGGGGTTGCAGGATTCAATGGCAGGTACGGCTTATTTGGATGACGAAATTTTGCCAAAGTATAAAGAGGCCTATGAAACGGTGCCTGTGCTTTCCAAGGAATACCCATCAAAAGAAGTTTTCTTTGAAGCAGAGCCGGATTTTGCATATGCAGGCTGGAAAAGCGCCTTTACGGAACAAACATTAGGAACCGTCCAAGAGCTGAAAGAAGCCGGAATCAATACATATATCCATGAGTCTTCCAATACGTCAACACCGACTATGGAAGATGTGTATAAAGATATTGAGAATATTGGCCGCATCTTTCAAGTGGAAGAAAAAGCAGCGGAAGTCATCGGAGAGATGCAACAGGATATAAAAGAAACTACAGCAAAAATCGAAACGGCAGGCAAACCCAAAAACGTTTTCGTATATGACAGCGGTGAAGAAGTACCGAGAACGGCAGCGAAAAATAATTACATGACAGGGATCATTTCCATGGCTGGCGGCCAGAACATTTTTGGCGATACGGAAGGGGGATGGCCTGAGGTCAGCTGGGAAGAAGTCGTCGATCGGAATCCGGATGTCATTGCCATCATTGATTACGGCGACATCCCCATAAAGCAAAAAGAAACATTCTTATTAAATAAAAGTGAACTGGCGGATGTACCGGCCATTCGAAATAAAGCAATCATCGTGCTTCCTCTTTCAGCGGGCGCGGAAGGGATTCGTGCACCCATAGCCTTACGGAATGTAGCGGAAGGACTATATCCCGATAAGTTTTAAAAACCGACCAGGCGGATAATGAACAAAAGACCCGAATAATCGATATGAATGAAACATGTCCTTGTTCGGGTCTTCCTATATCAATTAGAAGGATAATAGGATTGGTATCCTGAATAATTTGTATGGCAGATCATAATTCGTAAAAATAAGGTTATAGGAGAAGGAGAATCTAATATGATAGAAGGTTTATATGAAGCCCATTTACCAGTCAAGAACCTGGACATCTCTATGGATTTTTATAAGAAAATAGGCTTGAAACTAGCTTGGAGGGATGAAGATACTGCCTTCTTTTGGATCGAGGAAAACAAAAGCTGGGTCGGCTTATGGGAAGGGAAGGAATATCAAACTCCATACCACCCTTCACTAAGGCATATCGCCTTTCGGGTAACTTATGATAATATGAAAAATGCATTAACTTGGCTCAAATCCTTGCAAATAGAAGTCGTCCCTTTTGGAAAAAGGACAACGATTGAACCATTTGTGCGTCCGAACCAAGGAAACGCTTCCGTCTATTTCAATGATCCCGATGGCAATAGTCTCGAACTTATGTGTTCGATAAAAGTCCCTGATGCATATAAGCATATGACCGAAAAACTTTCGCTTGAAGAATGGGAAGAACTATTAACCAGGTGAACTTTGTAAAGGGAAATTTCCCCGCCCAGTCTCAATCATTAATTTTTTATAGAAGTATGAGCAATCAATATGGAAAGGCTTAGGGTATAAATGTAGATGTTTAAAATTAGAGTGAACTTATTAACTCAAATGACATTGCTTATCATATTCGTTGTTTTCATCAGTACCTTACTTGTGAGCATTCTATTCTCTACACTGCTGGAAGACATCGTCGAAAACCATATGGGTAAGCAAGCAATGACGGTTGCCAAATTAGCGGCTCAAAATCCAACGATCATCCAGGGATTTAACGATGAACAGCCCTCAAAGGTGATTCAACCCGCATCAGAACTGATTCGTCAAACAACAGGGGCCGATTATGTAACCATTGCGAATCATAAAGGACTGCGATACTCTCATCCCAATCCAGAATATATCGGAAAGCCCACGGCTACTAGTAATGATGCAGTACTCAATGAACACAAAGCAATTATTTATCAAGGAAATGGGATATCGGGACCAGCGATTAAAGCTAAGGCGCCTATCTGGAATGATAAAGGGGAAGTTATCGGTGTTTCATCTGTAGGGTTTTTGGTAGAGAATGTGCAAGATCAGCTATCCAATTATAAAATGAAGATTATTCATTTGTCACTAATCCCAATCAGTGTAGGTATCGTGTGGGCAATATTTATAGCGCGACGCTTAAAAAAGCTCATTTTAGGTCTGGAGCCTGAGGAAATTTCTTTTCTTTTTCAAGAAAGGGAAGCGACACTTGATGCCATCCGATATGCTACCATTACGATTAATATTGAAAAACAGGTTACTTCCATGAATAAAAGAGCACGTGAATTGTTTCATGATCATCAGCTTATGGTGGGAAAGCGGATTGTAAATGGACATTTAGAAAAACTCATCAAAATCGTAATCAGCACAAAAGAGGGACAGTTCAATCGTAAGTTACTCTTAGGCCAACAGCTATACATTTTGGATTTATCCCCTATCTTAAATCATAAGGACGTCAGGGGCATCGTTTTAACAATAAGGACAGTATCCGAAATTGAACAATTAACAGATGAATTTTCAGAAATCAAGGCCTTTTCAGAAAATATGCGGGCACAAAATCATGAGTTTTTAAATAAATTAAATACCATTTATGGATTACTTAGTTTAAAACAGTATGATAGGGCAATGAACATCATCTCTTCTGAAGTGAGAGAGAGGCAAGATATCATTTCGTTTCTTATGTCATCGGTAAAAGATCCTTTAATCGCCGCCTGTTTACTTGGAAAGATAAACCGTTCAAAAGAATTGCAGGTTTTCTTGGAAATCGAGCAGGAAAGCAATTTAAACAGTTCATTAAAACCTGAGGATTCCCATCACTTGGTTTCCGTTATTGGTAATATCATCGATAATGCGATGGAGGCAGCAAGGCAAAAGAACAAAAATAAGGGAAAGGTCAAAGTTTCGTTTACGGATTTAGGAAACGAAATTATATTTGATATCGAGGATAACGGTCCTGGTATCCCTCATGCAATGGAGGATATTATTTTTACAGATGGTTATACGACTAAAAATGGGGAAAATCATGGGATCGGTTTGGCCATTGTGAAAAACTCCATTGGTCTTTTAAGCGGTGAGATTTATATTGATCGCAGTTATTTGGGGGGAGCAAGATTTACACTCGTCTTCCCGAAGGATATAAAAGGAGAAAAGGAGGCGTGAGAATGTCCAAAGGACCGATTACAGTTGTCATTGTTGAAGATGACGAGAATGCGGTGAATATATATAAACAATTTACGAATCAACTAGATCAATTTACTGTCATTGCTACAGCCAGCACAGGCAAGCAAGCGCTGAATATCCTGCATGCCGCACAACCGGACTTAATTTTATTGGATATCTATTTACCTGATATGAATGGAATTGACCTTCTTCGGGAAATTAGGAGGGAATACAGGGGGATTGATGTAATTCTGATCACCGCCGCGAATGATACCGAAACAGTCAGTGAAGCGATTAGGGGAGGGGCTTTTGGTTACCTTATAAAACCGATCATTATCGATAAGCTTCTTGCGACGCTCAACCAATACGACATGACGAGACGGCAGCTGCATAATAGCAATTTAGTAAATCAAGATAAAGTGGATACTCTTTTTCGGACCATAAGTAATTCAAATACAGCAAATGATGTCCAAATAAATTCTCTTCCCAAAGGAATTGACAAACATACCCTGAAAATGGTCAGAAGCAAGATTCAAAACGTCAATGGCAGTTTAAACGCGGATGAACTAGGTCAACTTGTTGGAATTAGTTATTCAACCATGCGCAGATACCTGGAGTATTTAGTTTCCTGTAATGAAATGGAGGTTGAGGTTTTATATGGAAGTGTCGGAAGGCCCGAAAGAAAATATAAAATAAAACACATGTAAATCCCAGTTGATGAAATTCGTTTTCATCAATGGGGTTTTTTCTTTTTTTAGGCGTGAAAAAAATGAAAAAAACTCTTATTACTTTCTTTATATGTGATTAAGGCTTAATGGATGATAGTCTCTAAAGAAAGCGCTATCAAAACAAGATGGTGATAAACAGAAGGGGGCTTGAAGATGTTATCCATTTTAGGATTTTCGATGATTGCAGTATTCATGTATTTAATTATGTCGAAGCGACTATCGGCACTAGTGGCCATTATGCTCGTTCCCATCATATTTGGAGTGATTGGAGGATTTTTTACAGAGCTGGGACCCATGATGCAGGAGGGTGTTGAAGGGATAGCTTCAACTGCCATAATGATTTTGTTTGCGATTTTATATTTTGGAATAATGATAGATTCCGGCTTATTTGATCCGCTTATTTCTAAAATATTGAAAATAGTAAAAGGAGATCCTTTAAAAATAGTTGTAGGAACCGCTATTCTCTCAATGACCGTCGCATTGGATGGGGACGGGACAACTACTTACATCATTACTGTCTCAGCGCTTTTACCCCTTTATAAGCGTCTGGGCATGAACAAAATCATATTAGCCACTGTTGCGATGTTATCCATGGGTGTAATGAATATGACACCGTGGGGGGGAGCTTCCGCTATGGCGATGGCATCGTTGAACCTTGACGCATCGGAGTTGTTCTTGCCTATGATTCCTGTCATGGGATTTGGCCTAATTTGGGTTCTTGTCGTGGCTTTTATATTGGGAAAAGGGGAACGAAAGAGATTGGGCGTAGTGGAGATCCAGCATGATCACAGAAATGAAGGGAACTCGGCGGCCAATTCCGAGTTAGCGGCAACAACGGTTTCCCGTGATTATCGCAGGCCGAAATTAGTCTGGTTCAACTTCATTTTAACGATTGTGCTGATGGCATCATTAATCATTGATTTTATGTCTTTGACCATTTTATTCATGATTGCTTTTGCCATCGCGTTATTGGTCAATTATCCTGATTTGAAAGATCAGCAGGATAGAATCGCCGTTCATTCGAAAAATGCATTGGCCGTCGTTTCTATTGTCATTGCAGCCGGGATTTTTACCGGCATCATGTCTGGAACGAAAATGATTGATGCAATGGCCCTTACGTTGGTCTCATTAATCCCGGAATCTTTCGGACCATTTTTACCGGTTATAGTTGCGTATGCCAGTGCCCCTTTTACTTTCTTTATGTCAAATAATGCTTTCTATTTTGGCGTACTTCCGATTATCGCACAAGCCGCTGATGCTTATGGAATTAGCGCGGCAGAAATAGGGCGCGCCTCATTAATAGGGCAGCCAATACACGTATTGAGTCCTTTGGTAGCTGCAGCACATTTGCTAATAGGTTTAGTTGGCACTGACTTCGGTGATTTACAGCGGTTTGCCGTGAAATGGGCATTAGGGACTGTCACGGTCATGACAATAGCGGCGATAATCTTGGGAGTCATTTAGTAAAAGGAATGGTTACTCTATCGTGCAGATCGGCAAATCGATATTTTATAATGGAGGATTTTCAATGTGGATCATCACACTCTATAAAAGCAGGGATATTGTAATGTATGAATTTGAAACAGAACAAGCAGCAAGGGACGTTTTCTGTAATATTCAGGGCAATAAGATACTTTCAGAAGTTATTTACTTTAATGACCCAGGTTTAGCATGATGATAGCAATGTCCTTCAAGACTATGCTAACATTGTTTACCCCGAAAAGCTTAGGCTTTATTGGGGTTTTCCCATTATTTTAAACTTTTAACAATGATTCTTGTAGTAATCTTCGCCAGATTCATGACAGTATCCAGTCTTGTTTCATTTAGAGACTGTTTGGGCAAAAGGGGATCTAAATAATTTACGACGGCCTTTAGGTGATAATCACCCAATTCAGGTAAGGATCTTTTCATCGCTTCACCAGGGCTAAAGGGACCTTTTGTCAGAATAATAGAACCGATTTGATGATAACCGCCTAAACAAGCATCGATACCAAAAATAAAGGGATTTTTAAATTGCTTTTTTATTTCTTTCAAAACACTTTTCAAATTAAGGGCGTGTACAGGTTCTGCGAGTGTTCCGAAGACATGATGAGGGATTTGGTTTTCTCTTAGCATCGTCCCTACTAAAGGCCCGAATGAATCTCCTGTGGACCGATCTGAGCCAATGCATAAAAAGATGATCTCTTTGGACGTTGACCGAAGAACTCCTGCGATCCGAAAAGACATTTCGTCCATTTCTCCCTCTGTATCCAACGTATAGTTGCAATCCTGCATTTCTTTTTTTGTCTCCCCATTTTTCCTGCCACCAAAAGGATACATGCCTACACCCCCTAGAGTACCGTGATCTTGAATAAAGTATAACATGATTATGGAAATCACTTGCTCCCCTCTAATGATTAATTTCAGATTTCTTGTTTATTTGTATTTTGTTAATATATAGATTAATTGGGTTTTTTGATAAAATGAAAACAAGAAAATATACTGTATGAAACTTTTGATTTTAAAAAAGGCAGAGCCAGTGTTTTATAGAAGGAAGTGTAAGAATGCAATTAACGAATAACGATAGTATCCATAATCAATTACGTGCAGACTGTGAGAATTGTTTTGGTTTGTGCTGTGTAGCCCTGCCTTATGCAAAGTCTGCTGATTTTGCATTTGATAAAGATGGAGGTACACCATGTTCAAACCTTCAATCCGATTATCGTTGCGGCATCCATGAAAATCTCAGAGCAAAAGGGTATAAAGGCTGCACGGTATATGAATGCTTCGGTGCCGGTCAAAAGGTATCCCAGCTCACCTATGATGGAAACGATTGGAGGGGCAACCCAGAATCAGCAAAGGAAATGTTCGAAGTTTTTCCAATTATGCAACAACTGCATGAAATGCTTTGCTACTTAAATGAAGCACTTAATTTAGAAGATGCCCAACCTCTTCACCGGGAATTGCAGGCCGCTTTTGAAGACACGGAATATCTCACTAAACAAAGTCCAAAGTCTATCATGAACCTGAATGTACCAGCTCATAGAACGATCGTTAACGATTTACTCCTGCGCACAAGTGAAATGGTACGTGCAAAGGTTTCATTTAAGAAAAATAAGAAAAAGCCGAACAAAATAGGCAGGGGAAGTGACCTGATCGGTGCAAAGTTGAGAGGTGCTGACCTTAGGGGAGCGAACTTAAGAGGGGCTTTGCTTATTGCATCCGACCTCAGGGAAGCCGACATGAGAGTGACGGACCTGATCGGTGCAGACTTTAGGGACGCCGATTTAAGAGGTGCCGATCTTACCGGAAGTTTCTTCATCACACAAGCACAGATTAACTCGGCTAAAGGCGACACGAAGACAAAATTACCGCACTCATTAAGCATTCCCGATCATTGGAGGTAGAAGGATGTTTCATTCATGAGTAAAGCGCGAAACTCACGAGTAAAAGTGCCAAACTCACGAGTAAAAGTGCC
>NZ_JVPL01000069.1:0-12470 GCF_001054655.1 Bacillus sp. 220_BSPC | reverse complement strand
GAAAACGGAGACGATGTATTCGTACATTTCTCAGCTATCCAAAGCGAAGGATTCAAATCATTAGACGAAGGTCAAGAAGTTACTTTTGAAGTTGAGCAAGGTCAACGTGGACCCCAAGCTACTAACGTTCAAAAAGCATAATTTTAAATACAATATATAACGGACCCTACTTGTAGGGTCTGTTTTTTTTGATCGAAAAAACAATCATAAAAAAACCCTATTCACAGGGAATAGGGAACATGAAACAAGTTTAGTAAATGGTAAACCTAGTATAACACACTAAGAAAAGAAACCCTAATTTATCCGAAAAGTAAAAATTATCAAGCACTTCCGAAGCCCTCGATATCGACCTTACCATTCATTCATTTCTTATCCGCTTCATATGTTCGATCCGTTCCCCACGGATAAAACGGAGGCATATCCGTGCTGCTTTTCATTTTGAAATCGGCTTTCCTTTTTTCGAGAAAAGCTTCGATTCCTTCTAGTGCATCAGCTTGTTTTCCGGTCCAATGAATCATTTTCGATTCTATTTTGTGTGATTCAACAGGATGGTTCGCACCGAGCATGGACCACATTAACTGCCGGGATAGCGTCACAGAGACGGAAGATGTATTTTCCGCAATGTCTGTCGCAATCTCCATTGCTGCAGACATCAATTCTTCTGGCTCGACGATCTTGTTTACCAGCCTTCCCTCATATGCTTCACTGGCCGTAATCATCCTGCCGGTAAAAATCCATTCGGAAGCTTTGCCCATTCCGACAAGTCTAGGCAAGAACCAGCCGCTGCATGCCTCCATCGTTATCCCCCGCCTTGCAAATACAAAACCCATCTTTGCATCTGTTGAAGCAATTCTAATGTCCATGGGCAAAGTCATCGTTATCCCAATCCCGACTGCCGCTCCATTAATGGCTGCTATCATAGGTTTCTTCATCTCAAAAATCCGTAATGACAACATTCCTCCTGCATCGCGATATTCAACCAAAGGAGTGTGATCCATAAACGTTTCTGCACCTTTTTCCAAATCCATTCCAGCACAAAAAGCATCCCCAGCGCCAGTTAATATGACGGCTCTTACGTCATCATTTTCATCCGCTTCATTAAAAGCGCGAATCATCTCCTCACACATCTTTTCATTGAAAGCATTCATTCTCTCTGGACGATTAAGAGTAACAATCATGACACGATCGACGATCTCACTAGTTATCGTGGAATACAATAACAGTCCCTCCTTCTCTCACAAATTGAAACATTCAACAGAATTTTATATTTACATATAATTACATTTTATATGTTTTATTTTCAGATTCCTAGTTTTTTATTTTGACATACTGATAAATAATTTGATAATCGTTTCTATTCTAAAAATATTTTACATAAATGTGTAAAAAAAGACCAGTCGCAAATGCAACTGGTTTTTTTGTTTACCAATATAAATGACAAGCAACGAAATGTCCTGGTTTTTGTTCTTTCCATTCAGGTACAGCACTGGAGCATATCTCCATCGCCTTAGGGCAGCGCGTCCGAAATACACAGCCGCTCGGCGGATTGATCGGACTTGGTACATCGCCTTTAAGGACGATCCTTTCCCGTTTAATAGTCGGGTCTGGTATCGGCACTGCGGATAGCAAGGCCTGTGTGTATGGGTGTAGCGGATCTTTCGTTAAGGAATCACTATCCGAAAGTTCCATCATCCTGCCAAGGTACATGACTAAAATACGATCTGAAATATACTTGACCATCGATAAATCATGCGCTATGAATAAATAAGTCAATCCCATTTCTTTTTGCAGTTCTTTTAATAAGTTGACCACTTGGGCCTGTATCGAAACATCCAAGGCAGAGATTGGTTCATCACAAACGATGAATTTAGGATTTAAAGCCAAGGCCCTTGCAATTCCAATACGCTGGCGTTGTCCGCCACTGAATTCATGCGGAAAACGAGTGATATGTTCCGGACTTAAACCAACCAGCTTTAACAGGTCTTCCACCCGTTTTCTTCGCTCTTTACCTTTTGATATCCCATGAATGGCAAGTGGTTCCCCAATCAATTCCTCCACCTTCATCCTTGGGTTCAAGGATGCGTAAGGATCTTGGAAAATCATTTGTATTTCACGGCGGATATGTGACATTTCCCCGGGTTTGTAATCGAAAATATTTTTCCCCTGAAAAAGAACTTCTCCATCTGTCGGTTCATATAATCGAGTGATTGTACGACCTGCAGTCGACTTACCGCAACCGCTTTCCCCAACAAGGCCGACAGTTTCCCCTGGATAGATTTTGAGATCCAAACCATCTACCGCTTTCAGTGATTGAGAACCGATAGGAAAATGCTTCTTCAGATTCTTTATTTCAACAAGAGGAGAATTTTCGTTGTATGTCTTTTCTTTTACGGCCTTATTTTTCAGTGAAACCATTGGTTCTCCTCCTTTATACATTAGTCGGTGCTTGTAACTGTGCTGCCTTGGCCATCGGGTGGTGCAGCCAGCATGCGGCTGTCTGACCTTCTTCCACTACTTCAAGCTCCGGATCATGGCCTTTGCACACTTTCATTGCTGATTCACATCTTGGGTAAAATGGGCATCCTTTTGGCGGATCCAATAAATCCGGTGGTGATCCGATAATCGGAACCAACGGAGCCGTTTTTTCCATATCCAGCCTTGGCACCGTTTTAAGCAGACCTCTTGTATAAGGATGCTGCGGGTTTGAAAATATAGCCTCTACCGTACCCGTCTCCACAACCTTGCCTGCATACATGACGACTACCCGTTCACAAGTTTCCGCAACCACACCTAAATCATGAGTGATTAAAATGATGGAAGTATCCATTCTTCGTTGGATATCTTTCATCAGTTCCAATATTTGCGCTTGTATCGTTACATCCAATGCAGTTGTAGGTTCATCGGCAATCAGCAATTTCGGTTCGCAAGCAAGGGCCATCGCTATCATTGCCCTTTGGCGCATACCACCTGAAAACTCATGCGGATATTGCTGCATTCTTTTTTCCGGCTGTGGAATACCTACTAGTTTCAGTGTTTCCAACGCCCGTTCGTATGCATCATTTCGGGACATGTTTTTATTATGCTTTAAAATGCCTTCCATGATCTGGCTGCCGATTTTTGTCGTTGGATTGAGCGAAGTCATCGGATCCTGGAAAATCATGCTGATTTCATTCCCTCGAATCCTCTGCATTTCCTTTTCACTCATTTTAAGAAGGTCTTTACCGCCAAAGTTTATCGACCCTTTTCCATACTCTGCCGGGGGTGTTTCCAATAATCTCATGATAGATTTCGCTGTAACACTTTTGCCGCATCCGGACTCCCCAACAATCGCAACGGCTTCCCCCTTTTTCACGCCAAAGTTCACACCGCGAACCGCTTGCACTTTACCTGCATAAGTATGGAAGGTGATTTGTAAATCGTTGACTTCTAATAGGTTCTCCATCATCGTCCCTCCTATTCTAGTAATATCAAATCATTATGTTAGGACTCATTTATTTCCGTAGTTTTGGATCTAAGGCATCCTGCAATCCGTCACCAACCACATTGAACGCGAACATCGTTAAGGAAATCAAAATTGCCGGGATTAACAGTTGATAGAAATTCCCTACCAGAATGCTTCCCAGTGCATCACTTGTCAATGTTCCCCAGCTTGCCTGAGGTGCCGGAACTCCCAGTCCCAAAAAGCTAAGTGTAGCTTCGGCAAAAATGGCAGTAGGTACAGTCAACGTTAAATTGACAAGGATCGGTCCCATTGTATTTGGAATCATGTGTTTTCTTAAAGTCCAGCTCGTATTGGCTCCAGAGATTGTTGCAGCATGGATATATTCATTCTCTTTCAGTTGTAAAACTTGTCCACGTACCAGTCGCGCCATCGGAATCCACCCCGTAATCGACATTGCAATGATGATCGGCAGAATACCAGGTTTTAATACGACCATCATTAAGATAACCATCAATAGGTATGGAATCGCATAGATCACCTCAGCGAAACGCATCATGATATTATCCGTGCGTCCGCCGCGAATGGCAGAAATCCCGCCATAAAGGACACCAATTAAAAAGTCGATCAGCGCTGCCATCAATCCAATGAACAAGGATATCCTTGCACCGTACCAAGCTCGCGTAAATAGATCCCTTCCTGATGAATCCGTTCCAAACCAATGCTCGCTATTTGGGCTAAGATTCTTTTTCTCGAAATCTTGTCCATAATAAGTATATCCGTTAATGTACGGACCAAAAATCGCCATCAAGACCAAGAGGATTATTAGAATAAACCCCGTCATCGCCAGCTTATTTTCTTTAAATCGACGCCAGACGTCAGACCAATATGAAACTGTAGGTCTTGCTATTTTTTCAGCTTCCTTAAAGTTGCCTTCGGCGGGTTGGAACATATCTTCGGTTAAATGCACTTTATCTGCCATTATTTCTTCTCCCCCGTCACTTTAATTCTAGGATCAATCAACGTATAGGCTATATCAACGATGAATATCAATAGAATAAGCACCGCACTATACACAATTGTGGAACCAAGAATCACCGGGTAGTCCCTGTTGGATATTCCCTTTACGAACATATCTCCCATGCCCGGAATACCAAAAATACGCTCAATGATGAAGCTTCCTGTCACGATATTAGCCGTAAGGATGCCCAGAATCGTGATAATCGGCAATAACGCATTCCGAATCGCATGTTTGATTATGACACCGCTCCGTTTCAATCCTTTGGCTTTTGCTGTCAAAATGTAATCCTGCCCCATTACTTCAAGCATGCTTGTCCGCATCAGTCTCGCGATGAAAGCAAGCGGCATCATGGAAAGGGCAATGGATGGTAAAATGGTATGCTGCCATGTCGCCCATGTAGCCACAGGGAATATATTCCATTTAATTGCGAAATAATTGATTAAAATAGTCGCAAGGATAAAGTTAGGAACGGAAATCCCTACGATGGCAATGATCATTGATAAATAGTCGGGCCATTTATTTCTTTTCAGTGATGCCACGACACCCAAAATGAGGCCAAAGAAGATGGCAATCACCAAAGCTTGTGCCCCTAAGTGCAATGACACCGGAAACCCCTTCAAAATGTAATCATTCACGGTAATGGATGAAGATTTCAATGAAGGACCAAAATCAAATTGAACGACTTCCAATAAATAATTCCCATATTGGGTCAACAACGGCTTGTCCAATCCATAGTGGACTTGAAGGTTTTCATAAACAGCAGGAGGCATGGCTCCTTCTTTTGCAAATGGATTTCCCGGAATCGTATGCATTATGATGAACGTTAATGTAATAACAGCCCATAAAGTAATAATCGCCCATTTAAAACGGTTTAATGTATATCTCAACATGGTAATCACCCCAATCATCGATTTTCTAAGAAGTTGAAAACGGAAATGAATGCATGAAATATTCAAATTCGCAATTGAAAAATGGGGTATGACCTTAATCGGACATACCTCCCATTTCACTATTATCCTTCTATTATTTTTTATCCGCGTAAATAAAGTTCGGATAAGCGTTAATTGGAGCAAAAACTCCAGTAACATTCGATTTAACCATATATGGTTTTGTATAGAAGTAAACCGGAAGGATCGGCATTTCGTCAATCATGACTTTCTCTGCTTTATGCAAAGCATCCATGCGTTCTTTTGGATCCATTGTAGATTTTGCTTCTTTTAATAAATTATCATATTCTTTGTTTGACCAACCTGCATCATTATAGGCGCCGTCCGTTTCCCAAAGCATGAATGTCATCGGGTCAACATAGTCACCAACCCATCCTGCACGGGAAATTTCAAAGTCACCAGCTTTTTCACGGTCAAGCTTAACTTGGAATTCTGCATTTTCAAGTGTCACTTCAACACCCAGGTTATCACGCCACATTCCTTGAACCGCTTCAGCAATTTTCTTGTGTGAATCTAAAGTGTTATACAAAATTGAAAACTCAGGTAATTCTTTCATGCCTTCTTCAGCAAGTCCTTCTTTTAACAATTTCTTAGCTTCGGTAACATCTTCCTTAAATAGGTTACCTGTATTTTCCTGGAAATCTCCAGATGCATCAGGAATACCCGGAGGGACTACGCCGAAAGCAGGCTTTTGTCCTCCTTGAGCAACATTTTCGGTGATTTTTTGACGCTCGATAGCCATTGAAAGCGCTTTCCTTACTTTAGCATTATTGAAAGGTTTCACTTCTGTATTAAAGTTGTAATAGTAAACAGCAAGTTCTTTGCCCATTTTGAATTCTTTATCATCAGAATTGACCATTTGACCTTGAATATCCACTGGCAGTGGATATGCGAGGTCCAATTCGCCACTCTGATACATTTGCCATGCGGTATTTTCATCTTCAATTAGAGCAAAGTTAACTGCATCCAATTTGATTTTATCTTTATCGTAGTAATTTTCATTCTTTTCGATTTTCAGGCTTTCTTTATGTTTCCATTCCGTTAATTTGAACGGCCCGTTTGAAACGTGAGTTTTTGCATCCAAAGCCCATTTTGGATTTTCTTCCTGTACCTTTTTATTGATTGGATAGAAAGTATAGAAAGATGTCAAGTCAAGGAAATATGGTGTAGGCTGTTCCAAAGTAACGACTAATGTATGTTCGTCTGTCGCTTTAACCCCTACATCCTCTTCCTTCCCTTTCTTACTGTTGTATGCTTCCCCGCCTTTAAGATAATAAAGTTGGTAAGCATAATCTGCAGCCGTTTCCGGTTTCAAAGCATATTTCCAAGCGTATTCGAAATCATTGGCTGTAAGCGGATCTCCATTTGACCATTTCAAACCATCTTTCAATTTGAATGTCCAAGTTAATCCATCTTCACTGATTTCCCATGATTCTGCAGAACCAGGGACGATTTTGCCTTCCTCTGTTTTCTTTGTCAGCCCCTCGAACGTATGTTCAAGGATCCATGATTCATGAGTACCTTGAGCATTTGCAGGGTGAAGCGAACCAGGTTCACTCGAATTGTTTACGTTTAATACTTTTGATCCGGATGAGTCACCCGAGCCTCCTTCTTTTTCATTCGAAGTTTCCTTCGAACCGCCGTTGCATGCCGCAAGAATAAGCATGATGGCCATAAGAAGAGCAAGCACTGAAAATTTAGACTTTTTCAAAAAATATTCCCCCTCATCTTTAATCTTTCTTAGAATATTCCCATTTAAGAGATTATCCTTCTAACACCTATTAATCTTCCGTATAGTACATATAATGATTGCGAGGAAAAGTAGAAGCATTCATTGCAGAAATTCACCCAAATCAATTAGCGAACCGTTTGCATAAATCTTAATTTCTACCTAAAAATGGCAATTAATGCAGTTTACTAGGTAAAAAATCACCTTTTTTTCACCTCGCCAAAGATACTATACCTCGAATTAAAGATGTTGAATTTTAAGTATATTACGAATAAATCAAAAAATCAATAAACCGGTGAGTACCTTTTCACAATATAGTAATTAATTGCTAATCAATTCGATCTAGATACTAGGTAAATAGAAATGATCACCTAAAAGGACTTCCGACTTCCAGGTGTTTTTACAAACCCCTCTAAATCAGTATTCATATAGGTTCTCTTGTCTATTTATTTCTAAATATTCTAATAATTAATATTAGGTTGATTACTAAGACAACTTTCCTAGCAAACCATCCCCTCTCAAATAAAATATTTTAGCAGGATAATGCATTACTTCGTTAAAATATTTAGTTCTCTTTAATCAATCTCCAAATAATAGGCATTAACTATAGGAGAATAGAAATATTCCCCTATATGTACCCGTCGTTTCAATGAAAAGTGCCCCTTCTTCATTTATGATTAAACAAATATAATGACACGAAAAGTAAACAAATTCCTGCCACCTTTTTCGCATCCAATGGGATGCGTACGCCTCCAAATAAACCGAAATGGTCAATGACTGCCCCAATAATTATCTGGCCTGCTATAACCCCGACCAATGTCGGTGCCACTCCAATCCGAGGCACGACCAATACGATCACAATAACATAAATAGCCCCTAACAGTCCGCCTGTTAATTGCCATTTGGGTACAGACGCGATGGCAGAAATATTTCCATTTCCCACAAACAAAACAATAAATAATAAAGCGAGAGTCCCGATTCCAAACGAAATGAAGGAAGCTTCAATGACCCCCACTTTTTTTCCTAATCCACCATTGATTTGTCCTTGTATGGCAATGGTGATTCCGCCCAGGACCGCAAGCAACGGAAATAATATCTTCACAATGATTTTGCTCCTTTTTATGTCCATCCGGACTGATTAGTGAATTCGCATACCATTTTAACATGAAAAATATGTATATTGTCCTTTACTGATATAAAATCATCTGCAAATAAAAAAACTGGCACTTTGGGCCAGCTGCAATCTTCTATACCAAACTAAAATCTATATGATTCCTGAACACTTTGTTGCCTTAACTGGCAATACTCCGTATTCAACAAGGAAAATACCAGGGCATCATGCGACTGATCACGAAGAAATAGATAACTTCTGAGGCTGCCTTCCTCTTTGAATCCAAATTTCTTCAGAAGGTTTCTGGATGCAATATTATCCTTGAAAGTTAAAGCGGCGATTCTATTTAGTCTCAATTCTTCAAAGCAATAGCGCAATACTTCGTTTACAGCTTCAGACGTGAAGTGTTTCCTCCAATATTCAGGATGGATTTCATATCCTATTTCGGCGCGTTTGTTGGCTAGGCTCAATTGATGCAGGCCAACAGTACCGATGAATTTGCCTGAATCCTTTAGAATGACTCCCCACCGCATCCCTCGTTTGTTTATATAAGCACTTTTAAACGAGTCGATTAAGCGGCGGGCATCTTCTACTAGAGTTAAACTTTCTATCCCATCATATTGGGTCACTTCATCTTTAGAGAGGATTTCAAACAGACTCTCGGCATGATGGTGACCTATTTCGATTAAATGCAGCCTTTCTGTTTCCAATTCCTTAAACCACATCGAAGAATCCCTCCGTATATTCAGCTGTCTACTTAATTCGATTCATGATGAAGAGATACCTGTCTTAATGGACAATACTTTTTGAAAAATGCCTTTCCTTAACGTACTATGCCGAGTCCTCATGTCCTCCCTTTGTAATCAAATCCCTGATGATTTGGGAAAGGATGACACTGTAAACCGTCCCATTCCCGCCATAACCCAATAAGAAGTAGCAATTAGGATGGTCAGGATACATTCCTATTGTCCGTAAACCATCATGGGCTCACCCAAAAAAGCTCCCCAATAATAATCAGTCCAGATCCGATTCTCTAATTCTGGAAACAGATTGACAAGCCGCTTTATTAATTTATCTCTTTTGTTCAAAATCATTGAATCCCTTTTTCCAGATAACCGGTCGATTCATCAAGGCCACCAATGATAATTCGATTGTCAGGAGTTTTTCTTGCATATTAATAAGGCCGTGCCGTTTCTCAAATCATCATATTATCATGCCATTTAGCTTGATCGGCTATTTGATTTGTTGCTATGGCATATGAACTGAGAATCACTGCATTTTATCCTTCACTTCTTCTTGGGCTTCATAACCAATTGCGAAGATGACCGTCTGTGCATGTACCGTGTGACACGTTTCGGTAAATAACTGGGTTTGATTCTCTATCTTTTCATTGATTTTTGTTGTTGCATAGACACGTACGCCTTTCGAAACAGCCTTTTCAATCAAAAAAGGTGAATGTTTATAAGGATTGATTTCAGCATCATTATCTCGGAAACGAAAATTTCCGGTTAATCTCTTTTTCAGTATAATATTCAACAGGGAAATTGCGGGTTTTAAGATTCCTATATTCTTCTTTAAGCTTAGAAACGTGCATGGGATTGGATGCATAGTACAAGCTTTTTCTAATTTTAAAATCCGGATTTTCCTTTAAACTTGGAACGACCTCTTTCTCAAGTGTCCGAATGGTGTCCCAGCTTCTTCTCCAAAACTATGAATGAGGGAAGTAAAAGTTTTATCATTTGAAAACTGTAAAAGTCCAGTATACGCAACCGTACTTCCTTCACTTATATCCCGTTTATCGATCAGGACGACATTCAGACCAGTCTCTGCCAAAAAATAGGAAAAGTATGCCCCTGATGAACCGCTCCCTACTATACAAACATCACATGAAAGTTCTTCCTCCAACATGGGATATTTTCTCGCTTCAAATGTATCTTTCCAAAACACTTTCCCTGCCTTTAAATCCATACAAGCTCCACTCTTGGGATAATTAATTAGTTTCATCCTTTTTAGTTCCATATAACTATATCGTTTTGATGCACTTATTATTTACCTTGACAAACATGGCCTGCAAACGTAAAATGATTCTTTTTTTCCAGAAATCCATCATTCCAATTTATCAAATAGACCTATGATTTGGATTTACCATATAATCTGCCAAGTCATATGTACCCGTATTATGTATATTCTCATACTATCCCTTTTTCCTAGTCCTATAAAGAATGGAATGAGCTAATTTTACACAAAACTATTTTTATAGGATACTATACTTCCAATCCAGATATTCTACTAGGAGGAATTAAAATGAAGAAAATCATCCTTTTATCCGCACTGTCACTATCACTTCTATCTCCAAAAGTCGCTTTGGGAGCCAATACTTACGAGGTGGCAGAAGGAGATACCTTAACGAAAATCGCTTCTGAATATGGTGTCAGCATTGACGAATTACTTAAATCGAACTCTGCTATAAGCGATGCAAATCAAATTCGAATCGGACAAACCATAAATCTTCCCGAATCATCCAATACCACGGTTAATCGCAAAGAAAGTCAATCAGTTGAACAGCAGGTCCTTAGTTTAGTTAATGAAGAACGTGCAAAATCGGGCCTCCCTTCACTTAAAATGGATACAGCCATTTCCAACGTAGCCATTCTAAAATCTGAAGATATGCGTGATAATAATTATTTCAATCATACAAGTCCCAGTTATGGATCGCCTTTCGATATGATGAAATCCTTTGGAATCAGTTACGAGTACGCAGGGGAAAATATCGCAGCAGGTCAACCTAGTGCGGATGCTGTCATGAAATCATGGATGAACAGCCCCGGACATAAGGCGAATATCCTTAACAAAAACTATACGCACATTGGAATCGGGCATGTAACTGGAGGGAAATACGCCCACTATTGGACCCAACAATTCATTGGAAATTAAAAGCTTTAGAGGCGGCAGATTGCCGCCTCTTTTTATTTATTCTTATATTCCAAGTCTCATGATTGCTATTATCAATGATTATATACCTTTCTCACTTTATATCGAAAAGACGTAATTTCAGTTTGATCGCTTCAATAAGAAAACGTTCTTCGTTATTTTTTAGTTGGATGGTACCCAAGGAATACAGGTAAAGTAGTTATATCATACTATCTTTCAATTATCTTACTGATGAAAATTAAATTATGTTAAAATAAAATTCTATATATAGGTACAAAGGGGCAATTGTAATGAAAATAGAGGTTGGCTCTGTTATCAACGAATTACGAATAAAACAAAATCTTACAAGAGAAGAACTGGCTAAGGATATATGTGAACCTAATGCCCTGACAGATTATGAAAGAAGCATCACTTCTCCAACCATTGATGAATTGGCACTTTTTGCGGATAAACTTAAAGTTGATCTGCCGTATTTCTTCACTACTAAAAATGAACCGATTTATAATTACATAGAAACGATTAAACTTTTGATTAACAAATACAAACGGACACGTAATTATGAAGCAATTTATGAAATCGTCCAAAAAGAAATGGCAACTGCACCGGAAAAATCGATATCATTTTATCAATTCATAAAATGGCATGAAGGTATCTCTTTTTTTCATTTGTACAATGACAAACAAAAGGCTATAGAATTGTTGAATGAGGTCATGCAGATTACCATGGGTAAACGGGTCATTCTTCATCAACAGGAAATAGAAGTTTTAAATAGTATCGGGATCATCCATTTTAAAACGAAAAATTATGAAGAGGCCATCACCATCTTCAATGAAGCACTGGAATTTATCGAGAATATTCCCCATGTGAATCAGGAAGGTACCATTATCGTGAAGATCATTCATGGATTAGCACAAACATTGACTGAACTCCATTATTATCAGGAATCATTAAATTATACTCTTAAAGGGATCAACATTTGTAATTCGATAGAATCATTATATTTATATGCGGAACTCCATCTTTTAACTGGTAAGAATCTGGTTCAGCTGAAACAACCTGAAGAAGGACTGCACTATATAAAGCAATCCAAAAACATTTTCAGTCTTCAAAAAAACGAAGAATTCGTACAAATTGCCGAACATGAATTGCAAAACATTTTGCACTGCATATGAACATGGATAAAAAAGATAGAGATTGCTTATAATCTCTATCTCAGTAGACAAAAGGAGTTCTATCTAAATTTTTAAACATAGTTGATTGGAGCGGGTGTGCGAGACTCCTGCGGGAATAGC
>NZ_JVPL01000068.1:0-1824 GCF_001054655.1 Bacillus sp. 220_BSPC | reverse complement strand
CGCAAGTGCGCCGAGGAGGCTCCCGGACCGCCCGCGGAAAGCGAGTGCCTAAAGTGGAAATCAACGATCGAGTTTGTCTACATTCTGAGGAACTCTTTTAGAATTTCCCAATGAACAACTAGAGCCAGTCTGCACTTTCATCAGCAAACCTTTGGAAGTCATTCATAAAAACACTTGCATGATAACCATCACAAACTGCATGATGAATTTGCAAAGAAACAGGCAAGAACCATTCATCTTTTATTTGTGAATATTTCCCCCCAGTTATAATGGGTAAGAAAAAATCGCCACCATTATTAATATTTAAATTAAATGCTGTAAAAGAACTCCAAGGGATCATGGATATCGGAATATGATTATCTGGTATAGGGGTCTTTGGAAATAAACTACCCGTACCATTGTATTCTTCTACATCTTTTTCATACTGGGAATGGAATTCAGAAAACCTACTTCCATTTGGTGACCAGATGCTAGAAAATGTGGATGTCTTCTTATCGAAAATTGTATAAGAAGGCAAAACTTCTGACCAATAACCTAAATTCCCTTCTTCGTTAAAACTGGTTCTAAATTCTCGAAGGGAATTAACTATTTTTGTAACCATAAAAATAAACGCGGGATATAACTTATAATTCTGCTTCTTTAAGTTTTCCATAAGAACAGTAATATTCATTTCATTCGTTATATCTGAATGTTGTTTGTTGTTGTAAATAGTGTTCAAAGTACTCTTTTCGAACCCAATTTTCACGATCAATTATATTGAATTTCATATACAACGCCTCCTAATGTGTTTTATTGATTTAGGAGGCTATTTCCTCTGCTTTTTTCATGACAGTCATCCTTTTATAAACGAATTCATACCCCAACATTATTAAATATTCCCAGACTAAAATCAACCTACAGAGATTACTTTCTTCAACGATCCTGCCCCGTTAATTCCATAAGGCATTAAGCATCACTATTTCTTATTCTTCTCAAATAACCCAAGCACTGCGCATAACGTTATGCAGCCAGACTTCTTATCAAAAGGGGCATGGACAAGGTTGAGGATATGATATGCCACATACTAAAATTCGTGCACCTATACTCAATCCACATACAGTACATTCAAAAAGTTCATGTCCTAAAAAAAGGCCATACCTTTCTTTAAAGGATATGGCTGGTGATATGGAGTTACTTTTAAACATGATCAGTGAAGGCTGAGGCATTTTGTTTCGTGTTATCTTCTGATCCTGTATCAATGATAATCATTTCATCGACCAGTTCCCTAACAGAAGCAAGACAGTTAGGAAGGGAGTCTTCTTCATCCTTTACAATCATGCATAAACTAATTGAAATCCCGCCCATTAAACCACCTCCCATAACAGCATATTAGTTTCTGCCTGCTATAATGTCTGGAGTTAGGGTGATCTAATTAAATTCAAGACATGACAAGGAAAATCGTCAATTGCAGGAAATTTAAGATTTTTTTGTAAAAGCATTTTTGTTATAATTCTTTTGCTGAAGGACCCTAATTTGTTTTATTTTTTAAATAATAATACGTATTTTCCTTATACTTGCGCATATTAAAAACAATAACATTGAAAGCGAGTTGGATACGTATTGTCTAAACAAGGGATGCAAAACAAGGATCAAACGAGAAAGCAAATCGAGAAACAGGATAAAAGAAATGATGTTGAACTAGGTAATGAATTTCAAATTGGAAACACAAGTTCACAGAGCTCAAAAAAAAGTGGCCGTCAAGTAAATAAAAAATAACCCCGATCTTTCGGGGTTATTTCAGTTTGTAGACAAAAGGGGTTCGGAATTAAAAAATTCTGAACCCCT
>NZ_JVPL01000067.1:0-34294 GCF_001054655.1 Bacillus sp. 220_BSPC | reverse complement strand
GGGGTTCAGAATTTTTTAATTCCGAACCCCTTTTGTCTACAAACTGAGACGAAGCTGTTTATAACATAAACGGCTTCGTCTTTTTATTACAGAACGGGTGCTTTTTCTTGAACGAGCGGGTGAAGGGCCTGGGTTTCATCAATATAAATAAAAGCATCGTATCTATCTGACATTACAGAAGGAACATAGTTACCATATTGTTCATATTCCGGTCTGTATACAACCCCAATCGCCCGATGTCCAATCCTCCCTTGGAATAGCTGACGATTTTCATCGGTGAAAATGAGCAACTTATCATAAGCCCCCGAAAGGTGCATCGCCTCCTCCCAACTTCCCTTCATTGCCGGGGGTACTGTTTTTATTTCGAAATCCATGCCCCACTCCTCTGCTGCTATAACAGTTCCTCTATAGGTTCCGAAACCTGTGATAAATACATCTTCAGTCGGGTTTTGCTCTCGAATGACCTGGCCGACATTAATCATCCCGGAATCCTTCATATCAGTAGCGCTGGCGTCACCAACATGGGTATTATGTTCCCATACAATGGCCTTGCCTTCAGAGCCGTAAAAATCCATAATTTCATTAAGTGCATCAACCATATGCATATCTCGAATATTCCATGATCTATCATCATGGACGACCATGGTCCTGTAATAATTTTCGGCATTGTATGCTACCAATGCATTTACTTGAAGATTCAAATTCAATTCTTCGTGATGGGGGTATTTTTCTTTTTTTCGTTGAATAGTCGTCAGTAATTTGGCTACTTCCTCTATACAGTCTTCCGAAAAAATGCCTGCAGAAACTGCGTACTCCTCGTTATTCCGATTGAATGGCTCAAAACAAGTGAACGCCTGTCTGGCAGCTTCAAGGTCAGTTGAATCAATTTGTTTTAAGTAACGGATAACTTCATCCATGGATTCCCAAAGACTGTAGATATCTATCCCATAAAATCCAACTTTCGTTTGATTTTGTCCAGACTCATTGTATTCTTTCATCCATTCAATCAGGTCGATCATTTCCTCGTTTGCCCACATCCAGGTCGGCCAGCGGTCAAAACTTTTTAGCACATCCTTTGCGGATTTAGTCACTAGGTCATAGCCTTTAACATACCTATTTATTGCCTGGCAAGCGGGCCAATCGCCTTCAACGGCTACAAAGGTGAACCTTTTTTCTTGAATCAGCTTTTTTGTTATTTCAACTCGGGCCGTGTAAAACTCGGATGTCCCATGTGATGCCTCACCCAGCAAAACAAATTTTGAATTATGAACTTGTTGAATGAGCTTATCCCAATCTGCTTCACTTGTAAGCATGACTGATTGTTCGACTATTGACTGAACAAGATTATGTTTCACCGTTTATCCTCCTTGTTATCTTACGAACATTATCGTTTGTACTCGGCATTATAAGAATTGGAACCTGCGTGTACGGACAGTAAAGTATCAGCGTATCCCACTAGACGATTTATAAGTTCATCACAAATAGAGTAAACCAGCTGAAAATTTTCTTCCTCAAATAGAACAGGGTCATCCAGTATGACCGTGGTGTTAATGAACATATCTTTGTTTCCATATAGGTTATAGTGAACTATAGCCTTTCCAGCAGCTCCCCCTGTACCTGGATCATTGAAGCCAGGTATGAAAACGAACCATTCTTCTGCAGTAGCGGACCTGAAGTTTTTTGTGAAAGACATTCTCTCGGTTACCGTCATGATCTTTTGTATCTCTTTCGGATTCATATCCTTGATCTTGTTCATTCCATTGCCACCTTAAAACCATGTTAACTATCTTCCGTTATATATTTTCCTTAAGGTTCCCATCCTATAAATATTAATATGAAATAGTGACCTTTTCCGTAAAAAAACAAGCCTGAATCCACCTCGGATATGATGCTTCCTCTGAACTCGAACACAGCAAAAAGTGATATCATGATTCATTCATCATGGAACTGTGCATATAAAAAATATTTTTGGGGTATCAAAAGAGGGAAGATAAATTCCCGGATTGGGTTGGGTTGGACTGGTCTGGAGTGGAGGAGTTGCTCATGGAAAAGATGAATCGGGGAATTTTAACGGCGCTGTCGGCGATTGGCATTGCGCAAGGGCTGAAAATTTTAACGCATTATAAGCTGACGGGAAAGTGGGACCTAAAGCAGGCTTTCACAACAGGTGGCATGCCTAGTTCCCACTCTGCGGGAGTGGCCGCCCTGGCATCATATGTGGCAGCGAATAAAGGATGGCTGCATACGGAAACATCGCTTGCGACAGTTTTTGGCGTGATTGTGATGTACGATGCTCAGGGGATTCGCCGCCATACAGGCGAAATCGCTAAGCTCGTGAATGATCTTGAAGATAATATGGCCAAATTTTCCGGAGAGTTTCCGAGCTTTGAGTATGTTGAGCGTGAGAAGGAACTGAATGAACTGCTCGGACATCAGCCTGTGGAAGTGGGAGCAGGTGCGTTGCTGGGAGTTGCCCTTGGGCTTATTTCGGCTAAATTGGAGGATGGCAAGCCCTCAAAACCGAACGGCTGAAAACGGTGGGCAAGCATTGATATTCTAGATTTTAAAGTAAGATATGTAAGGAACAATGTAACAGTAAAAGAATGTCCAAGATTTATAAATTGCCAACATAAATATAGATATTTTTAATATGAAAATAAACCATCTCAGTAAGGTGTTTACTATCTTTTCCTTCTTGCACCGTGAAAACAAAAAACCTCTAAGTGGTGTTAGAGGTTTTTTTGATACTTTAAACACTTGTAAATAGTTAATAAATCATTTTTAAACAAAATTGCTTTGCAAAACCAGGCTCAGTAAAGAATGTTAAAAATAAGCAGCAACATCAACACACTATTTATAATTTTTGTTGTTTTTTTATCCTCATTCTATATAGATTCCTGTACCTCTATTTCCATTTCCAATAAGGCGTAACTCAAACTTTTCCCATGTGTATCCATTCCGAGTGATATTGTAACTCCGCCAAGCAAAGCTTGATGGCAAACGAACTGAAGAGCAGCGATATTTGGAACCTCGTATCGAAAAATTTCACCATCAACAATGTCCTTAAAATGTTGTTTTACTCTCTCTATTGTTACTTCTTTGCATAAATGGGAGTAGTCTTTTTCCTGATATGGAATAAGCGAGAGCATCAAAATATTCCCTTTATCACCGGCGCGACTGTGGGCAACCTCATACAGTTTTCTCTTCATGCAGTACACTCTCCTTTATTACAACACTCACTTCAATTTCTTCTCGAGGAAGTAGAGAAGAAACAATTCCTAAAACTTCCTGTGTGTACTTTCTTGCTCCTCCTCCACCGGCTGGCCCGTTTGTGTAAAGAGATTCAACCTCTTCACCAATTTTAGCAGCTTCGCTTAGACTGCATGTTTTAGCTGCGACCCTCAGTCGGACTTCGTATGGTTCATTCCATTGTCCAAACGTATTACGGTGTGTGGATGAAACACCGATATAATCAATCCGCAATTCATCAAAACGCTTCTCAAGTCTCGTTCTCATAACGTCTCCTGCTAGTTGTGCTCGTCCCCATGCATTTGAACCTGCATAAGAAATTTCCCCTTCTCCAATAAACCCTGCATGGTAACCGACGCTTACTTTTAACGTTTCCGGCCGTTTCTTTCCTTTCCCTCCTGTTACTTCAATTCGATCCGGCCCTGCCTCACGAAGCTTTACTGACGTAAAATCGGCAATTACATCAGGTGTAATGTATTCGTTCGGATTTGTGACTTCATATAAAAGCTGTTCTTTCGCCGTCATCAGATTGATAACTCCACCTGTATTTGGAACTTTTGTAATCAAGGCAGAACCATCTGCTTGTACCTCCGCATACGGAAATCCTAAGTTCTCCAAGTGTGGAACATCCTTTTTTCCCGGATCTGCGTAATAACCGCCAGCAATTTGACCACCGCACTCCAAAAGGTGGCCAATAATGGTTCCCTGTGCAATTAAATCTGCATCGTCAACCGACCACCCGAAGTGGTGTACCATTGGCGCTAAAAATAAGGATGGATCTGCCACTCTCCCGGTCAGAATAATGTCTGCTTCTTTTTCTAACGCAGGTAAAATTGCTTCCACACCGAGATAGGCATTTGCCGATAAAATTGGGCCATATGAATGTAGAGGCTTATTTGTTTCCATAGACAGTGCATCTGTATCTAGGAATGCCAATACATCATCTCCTGTCACAGCCGCGACTTTAATAGAAAGACCTAGTCGTTGGGCAATTTCAATTACCTTTTCAGCGCCACTGACCGGGTTGGCTGCTCCCATATTTGTAATTAACCGCACACCATTTTGAATGAGTGTTGGTAGTAATAGCTCCATCCTCTTTTCAAGCAGCGGATCATATCCTAATGAAGAATTCTCTTTTTTTCGCTTGTGTGCCAGTGCGATTGTCCGTTCAGCCAAACATTCCAACACTAGATAATCCAAATTCCCTTTTTCTGCAAGAAGTAATGCGGGTTCCAACCGATCACCTGAAAACCCTGCACCTGAACCGATTCTAATCAACATAATCACCTCAAATAATAGTAATAGCTCCTGTTAGCAGGGCTGCGATAGTCATGATAATCGTTGTTCCAAATGCCCATTTAAAAATAAAACGCTGATGGTCCCCTAAATCAACGCCTGTCATTCCGATAAGAATAAACGTAGAGGCAGTTAAGGGACTTAATGGGAAGCCGGTTGTCATTTGCCCGAGTATAGCTGCCCGGCCAACTTCAATGGGGTCAATTCCAAAATTAGAAGCGGTTTGACTTATGATAGGTAAAACTCCAAAATAGTAAGCATCCGGTGTAAAAACTAAACTAAGAGGCATGCTTGTAATCGCTGTCAAAATAGGTAAGTAGCCCGCCATCGCTTCAGGAATAATCGACACCATCGAAAGCGCCATAGCATCAATCATTTTTGTACCGGTCAAAATACCGGTAAAAATCCCCGCCGCAAAAATCATGGTCGAAACCATAACAACGTTGTTTGCGTGACTTGTGATACGCTCCAGCTGTTGTTTTTGGTTTGGGTAATTCACCAATAAAGCGATTGCAAAAGCAATAATAAACAAGGTAGGAAGTGGCAGCCATACTTTGATTAAAGCGATGAGAAGAATCAGTGTCAAAATAAGATTGAACCAAAAAAGTTGGGGACGTTTAAATTCTAACGTCGCTACCGCTAATTCTTGAAAAGCTATGTTGTCCTTTTCCTCCATATCTATAATCCCTAATCTTTCCCTTTCTCTTTTTCCAAGCAAATAGGATGAAAACAACACCCATAGGATGCCTGCAACCATAGCAGGTAGAATAGGATTAAATAGTTGAGCAGACGTGACATTCAACGTTGCCATCGCCCTTGCTGTTGGACCGCCCCATGGTGCAAGATTCATGACCCCGGCTCCCAGAGCCACTACACCTGCTAAAATCAGAGGGTTCATCTTTAATCTCTTATAGAGAGGTAGTAAGGCCGAAACAGTAATCATAAAAGTTGAAGCACCATCTCCATCTAACGATACAAGCATCGTGATAACTGCCGTGCCCACCACCACTTTTAAGGGATCTCCTTTCACGATCAGGAGCATCTTAGATACGATTGGATCAAACAAACCCGTGTCCATCATCAGTCCAAAATATAAAACAGCAAAAGCCACCATAATTCCGGTAGGAGCAACCTTTACGATACCCGCTAGCATCATTTCTCCTATTCCCAAGCCAAATCCGCCAATCAAAGCAAAAACGATTGGCACCAACACCAGAGCAATTAAGACCGATAAACGTTTTGTCATAATAAGGTAAAGGAAAACTCCTATTGTCAAGCAACCTAAAATAGCTAACACATTAATCCCCCCCACAAGGCATATTTACTAAAGATTCCATTGCCCTTTCTAAAAAGAATTTTGCTGTGTACTATTCTTTTTGCAAGAACCATGCCTAAACAAAGAAAGTTAGATTAAATTATTATTTAAGTTAGATATTCTTAGGTGTTTGTTCACTCTAATGCTGATTTATCAGCTATTTAAGTACTCACTAAGAAAATTGAAAAAACAAAAAAGGAAAGCGCTTTATTGTTAGCGCTTTCCTTAATGGTAGATCAATTTCTAATTTTTTAGAAAATATAACTAATCATTCTCAAATAAATAATTTTATCCCCTAATTCTATGGCCTTGATGGATTTCTAATTTTTTAGAAATCTATTGATATTATTCTAATTTTTTAGAAATCACTTTAAATAATACGGTATTTTTTCATTTTATTATATAAGGTGGCCAAAGACACCCCTAGAGAATTTGCTGTTTTTTTTCTTCCTTCCATATCATTTCCGAACTTTCCCAAAATTTCTTGAATGTGTTTTGATTCTGCTTCTTCCGTTATGTCTTTTAGTGTTTGACCATTTGGTTTTAGAGTAGAATCTAAGCGATTCATTTCAAGCTTCATCATTACATCTGGTAAATGGTGGATTTTTATTTCCGTACCTTCCGCCATACAAGTTGCATAGTCAATAACATTTCTCAATTCTCGAACATTGCCAGGCCAATCATATGACCGAATAAATTCTAAAGTTTGTTCGTCTATCGTATACATAGAACCATCCCTTGCTGATGGAGTTAATGACGAACGAAGCAATGAATGAACCAGTTCAGGGATATCTTCTCTTCGTTCCCGAAGAGGTGCTATCTTTAAGCTTATAACATTAAGTCTATAAAACAAATCTCCGCGAAAATGATTTTTATTTACAAGCTGTTGTAAATCACGGTGTGTAGCGGCAATAATCCTGACATCAATATTTCGCTCTTCTGTTTCTCCTACTCTTCTGATCTTACTTTCTTGTAACACCCTGAGTAACTTAGCTTGGAGATCATATGACATATCACCAATTTCATCCAAAAAGAGCGTACCCTGGTCTGCCATTTCAAATAAACCGATTTTACCGCCCTTTTTAGCATTGGTAAAGGCCCCATCTCCATAACCGAATAACTCACTTTCTAATAAAGAAGGTGGAATAGATGCACAATTAACTGGAATAAAAGGCTTATTACCACGATGGCTTTCATGATGAATAGCCTGTGCGAATAATTCTTTTCCTGTCCCACTTTCGCCGATAATTAAAATTGGAAAATTGGAATCGGATACCCGTTTTGCCACATATACAACGTCCTTCAACCCGCCATCTTTTCCTATAATGTCATCAAAAGTGTATTTTACTTTATAAAGCGCATTCATTTGCTTTTTAAGCTGCCGGACTTTCTCGTTTTGTTTTTGAAGTTCAAGTGACAATTTATGAACTTCAGTTAAGCTTTTGCAGACGGACACAGCACCAACAATCTGTTCATTGATAATTATTGGAGCCATTTCGACCACATATTCCCGGTCTTTTGTTTTTCGATAAACCCCAACACGACACTGGCAATCTTTTAGTGTTTTTGTAAGTTGCGCTCCGGGCCGATATTTTACCAGTGGCTTCCCTATGATATCAGGTGTAACACCAGTAATACGTGTATATTCAGGATTAATCATTTTTACGTACCCATTATGATCAATTACTAGAACACCGTCATTGATTGACTCTAAAATTGCTTTCCACCAGCCTATGCTATTTTCACTAATTAAAGCAGTGTTTTTATTATCTGATCGCTCTTTCAAGGAATTAACTCCTTTCACCCTTATATACTAATGTTAATCTAAAATTATTTCTTAATTTTATCTCTAAACCTTACATTCGTGAACATTCCCTTTGTGGTGTTATGTGTATTCCCATTTCTTCAAATAAAACCTCTCAATGTGTACGTTGAATACTATAATACTTAGATATTGTCTCTACTAAGTTAAAAATCAGCCATATTTCTATCTTAAAACTACCTTGAACCCGTGGGAAATCATTTTGTAACTAATAGGGTTTATTAGAATATCTTGACTGGAGTTTTTAAACGGTTCCAAACCGACTAACTCAATGATTTTAGAACCGAAAATGACCTAAGCCTCTCTGCTTCTTAGAAAGACTTAGGTCATTTTATGCGGAATTCAATTCTTCCGGGACATTTTCATTGCGAATGAATACATATCCGATCGGAATAACCCTTTATAATATTCTACTAAGTTACCATCAGAATCAAAAATCATTCGTTCTGTAATCAGTAAGCACATCGTTTCGGCTATACCCAAATGTTCTGCATCTTCTTTTGTTGGAAAGCCGCAGGTTATGATTTGTTCCGCTTCACAAAAGTCAATGTTTAATTCACCTTCGAGTGCATCATACAATACGGTTGTACTTAAATCGAATTTCGTCAATTTTTTTCCTAGGTCCAAAGAATAATAATGCAATTCTATGGCTATTGGGACATCCCCCTGTAACCGCAGCCTTTTAATATGGTAAGATTCATCCTCAAACCCATTTGCATCAGCTATATTTTCAGGTGTCATTACACGGCCATGATCTAGCAGTTTAATCCCCATGCTTTTAGTGGTTTCCGTAAAACTTATCATCTTAAGCCATTCTTGCACAGGTTTAAGGGAGACGAACGTTCCCTTCCCATGCCTCTTTTCCAATATTCCCTCACGAACCAGGATGGAAACGGCTTCCCGTACAGTGCTCCTGCTGACAGAATACATATCCATCAGTTCCCTTTCACTCGGGATTTTGTCTTTATAATAACCTTCCAAAATCTGATTTTCCAATATGGTTTTCAATTGAGCATGTAAAGGGATTGGATTTTTAAAGTCTAGCTCCATAAAATTTCCTCCAAACAGAAAAAGACATCGTAATGTTCGTATCAGTTCTTATATTGTAAACCAAATAGTTATAATATTCAAACATGCCAGCGTTCAATTTTTCCCTTAAATTAGGATTATGTTGAGTTTCCGCGTTCATATACCGTTTTTCTTCGAGTGAATAAAAAAAACCTGAATAGCTCTATGTATTCAGGGCTTATCCTATATGCAACCTTCATCACATTTCAGGCATATATGAAAGCTTATATATTAAATGATAAAGTACGAAATTATGGAAAGCAGCAAAGAGGTAATGGTCATGGCCAAAAGAGGACGCATGGCTTTTGTTCGCAGTGCCTGCAGGCTAACATTCAGTCCAAGACCGATCATGGCCATAGTCAATATAAATGTAGTAGCTTTGGAAATGCCATCCATTACGAGAGGTGAAACCGTAATATAGCTTCCAAACACATAACTTCCTATTAGGCTCATGATTATAAAACCAACGAGGAACCATGGAAAATCAATTTTGGCATCATGGCCCATTTTCCCGGATGTTCGCTTTTTCATCCAATACATAAAAATGAAACATAAAGGGATGAGTAAAAAGACACGGCCCAATTTGGCGAGGAGTGCAATCGCTAGCGCATCTTCACCAGCCGGTGCTCCTGCCAAAGCAACATGGGCGATTTCATGAAGACTGATCCCAGACCAGATTCCATAATCCAAAGCAGATAGCGGAAGGATCGGACGTAAAAGTGTATAAACAATGGAGAAAAGGGTTCCCATTAAAGCGATTATCCCGACGCCTATGGCTGTATCCTCTTCCTTCGCTTTCACGATTGGAGATATTGCCGCGATGGCTGCTGCACCGCATATCCCGGTTCCTACAGCAAGAAGAAGGGAAATGGAAGAATCTGCCTTAATCCACTTTGCAATCAGGACCATCACGACTATGGCGAATGTTACTGTCCCTATGTCACGTACCAATAATGGCAGTCCCTGATTAAAAATCACATCGATATTTAATTTCAATCCGTATAAAATAATGGCAAAACGCAAAAGTTTTTTTGCGGAAAATTCGATTCCCGTCCGGAACTTTTCTGGATATCCCGCAATTTGACGATAAATCACGGCAATGATGATCGAGCATGCAAGTGGACCGATTCGATCGAATCCTGAAATCTTCGACAGCCCCAAGCCTAAGAGGGCAATGAAAAAAGTGAAAGCGATACCGCTCAGCCACAAAAGCACCTTATTTTGAAGTGGGTTTTGCTGCACCTGAGGTGTTTCTTCCAATGGCTCATATTTTTCTAATTCCATACATTCCTTCCCCCTTTCCAGATAAACTAAATATCATCCCATCCTTTCAATCGTTTGAAAAAAATCGGTTTCTTCTAGATTAGGAAGTGAATTCCCTTTGATAAAATACTCGGATTCCTTTAAAAAAGGCAAGCTTGGATTTTGATTCGTCCACAATTCAGGAACCGCTAAAGTCTGGGAACGATGTGACCTTAAGGCACGGATTTTTTTCTTTAAAGTCCCTGCTATATTGACTTCTGTGACACTGCCCGGCCCGTTTTCCTTTAACCATTCATCATAAAAAGCATGCCAAAGGACAAAGTACAAACTATGAACCTTAATAGCTGGAAATAATGGATCTGGATAAAAATCGGGATCACCGGAGTTTAAGAAAGCTAATGCGGCAGCACGGCCAATCGCACAATGGTCTGGATGCCCCCCGTATTTCTCATGGAATGTAATTAGTGCATCCGGTTGAACTTCACGAATCACCTTTACGATTCTCTCCGCCAATAAATCGAAGCTTTCAAATTCAATCGTTTTATCCCTTATGTTTAAAAATCGCAGGTCACTGATCCCCAATTCTTCACAAGCTCTTTTTAACTCCTCCACCCTTAGTTCTGGCAATGCCTCCCTTGTTGTTACAATGGGATTTCCCATTCGTCTGCCCATTTCGCCTTTTGTCGCACATAGTAAAGTTATCTGAACACCTCGCTCAGACATTTTAGCAATGGTTCCCCCACACAGGAATGACTCATCATCGGGATGTGCCAGAACCACCAATAACCTTAGTTGTGATTGCATATTTCCTCCTGTTTTGGATTCCCCAGTTTTCCCACACTGTTAGACTCAATATGAAAAAATGGACATGGATGTCAAATCAGCTAGACATATCATGCCCATCTTCATTTTTTTCTTCTATATAGATAGCACCCTATACCTTATCCTCTTTTTGATTAGCATAATTCACATAAAACGGATTTAACCGTTTCTATGACAAAGCGTAAATCTTCAACGGTCGAAGATAAAGGCGGTGCAATGATGAGTACATTACCATATCCAGGAACCGTATCACCATTACGTCCTATGATAAGACCCTTTGCCTTGCAAGCCCCGATTATTTCACCCATGAACTCTTCGGAAACAGGCATTTTTGTCTTTTTATCTTCCACTAATTCAATGCCATATAAAAACCCAACTCCCCGAACTTCCCCTACTTTATCCAGAGCTGTCAATTCAAAGAGCGCGCTAAGTGTCGACTCACTAAGTTCAGATACTCGTTGAACGATGTTTTCATTTTCCAAGATTTCAATGTTCTTTAGCGCAACTGCGCAAGATGCAGGGTGGCCTCCATATGTTGACACATGCCTGAAATGATTTAAATTTCCGTTGTCTTTGAACTTCTCATAAATCCTGGAATTCACTGCCGTTGCCCCAAGTGGAAGATAACCGCTGGTCAAACCCTTTGCCATCGTAACAATATCCGGTTGAACCCCATCTGAGTGCATGAACCCAAACATTTTTCCGGTTCTTCCAAAACCTGAAACCACTTCATCCACAATTAATAGAACATCATGCTTCTTACAGATTTCCGAAACCCTTGTTAAGTATTCTTTTGAAGGAATAAGGACCCCGCCACCAGAGATGAATGGTTCAAGGATAACACCCGCTACCGTTTCAGCTCCTTCAAAGTTAATGACCTGATCGATATATTCAGCTGCAAGCAAATCGGAGTTTTCAACGTTTTCCCCAAACGGGCTTCGATAACTGTACGGGGGTGGAACATGCAGGAAACCTGGAACCGCCGGATCATATTTCACTCTCCGATTAGCCTGTGCAGTTGCGCTGAGAGCGCCAAAAGTATTGCCATGATAAGCTCTATACCTTGAGATGAACTTGTATTTACCCTGATTTCCATTTTGGGAATGATATTGCCTGGCTATTTTAAAAGCTGTCTCATTCGCCTCAGAGCCGCTGTTCGTAAAAAAAGTTGTATAAGGGCCCATTAAATGTTCACTTATTTTTGCAGATAATTCGATTGCCGGCCTATGACTTAATGTTAAAGGGAAGTAAGATAAGTTAATCATTTGTTCATAGGCTGCCTGGGCAATCTCTTTTCGTCCGTGACCAAGGTTCAAGCACCATAATCCGGAGACACCATCTAAATATTTATCCCCTTTAGTATCTGTGAACCATGAGCCGGATCCTTCTGTAGCCATCATGGGAGCATCCTTCTCATTATAGCGATGCATCGCATGCCATAAATAGTCTTTATCCATTTGAACAAGGTCTTTCGTTTCAGTTTCCATCTTCACTTTTGAAACCCCCTTATTATTCATTGAATGCAACTAAGTTAAGTTCCCATGCTGTTACAGACCTTTTAAAGTGAATTGGTGATGGTGCGATGACCCAAATCGTTCATCAAGTCATCGCAGCTGTCCTATCACCTTTTCTTATTTATCCCAGTTTTTATGATCTAAATGAGAATATTTTTCTAATAATCTAGTAGGCATTTTTAATGCATCTTTTCTAAATGGCGGAGCCAATTGTGTTCCATCCACTTGTATATCAATGACAGTCGGTTTGTTTGATTTTATTGCTTTTTCAATGACAGCGCCTAACTCGTCTGCTTTTTCCACCCTAATACCTACAGCACCCATTGATCGGGCAACTTCTGCAAAATCAGGATTTTGGATATCGGCCCCTACAAAACGGTTATTATAAAAATCGACCTGATTCTTTTTCTCTGCGCACCAAGCATTATTATTGAAGACACATGCTATGACCGGTATGTTTTCTTCAACGGCCGTACTCACTTCATGTAAGCTCATGCCCCACGCGCCATCTCCAACAATGGCTATAACAGGCGTATTCGGCTCAGCTAATTTGGCACCTAGTGCAGATGGGTATGCAAATCCAGTATTCCCGAATGTAAGCGCAGCGATATGCCTGCGGCTCTGGTTGAATTTCAAGTAAGCGTTTGCAGTTGAAGATACATTACCGATATCTGTAGTAACGATGGCATTTTCAGGCAACACTTTTGTCAATTCCAATAGGGCCCGACGCGGATTGATCGGGGTTCCATCGATCATCGCAAGATTCACCAATTCTTCTTCCCATTTTTGTTTTTCATTCGTAACTTCTACTATCCGCTCTTTTTCTTGTTTTAGGTTTGGTTTATTAGCCTTCAACCGTTTCAAGATTTCACGACTCGCTTCGCGGGCATCTCCGATGATCCCCACTTCCACAGGGTGCGTCCTCGCTATTTGCCTTGGGTTGATATCAATTTGGATGATTTGCGCATCTTTAGGGAAATAATCAATGTCATAGCATGGTAACGTTCCAAATACCGATAATCTTGTCCCTACCGCCAATATGACGTCCGCTTTCTTAAGTGTATTCATGGCAGCCTTTGAACCCATGTAACCGATTGGGCCGACTGACAAAGGATGATCAGCAGGAAAAGCATCATTATGCATATATGAGACAGCTACCGGAGCCGTTAAATATTCTGCCATATTCTTAATTTCCTCAATGCCATCTGAATCAACCGTTCCCCTACCGGAAATGATCACCGGATACTGTGCCTCGGCTAAAATTTCTGCCGCTCTATCCAAGGATTCAGAAGACCCGCAGCCCCTTTCATCCACGCGATATTGATGTGGTTGAAGTATTTGATCTTCCACTTCACCATAGAAGTAATCACGAGGGATATCGAATAAAACCGGTCCCCTCTCGGCATAGGCAATCCGAAACGCTGTCCTTAGGCAATCAGCGACCCGGCCTGGGTGTGTCACTCTAACCGTTTCTTTCGTGATTGCCTTGAAGATGGAAACCTGATCGCATTCCTGAAAACCATCCCATCCAACTGTTGGTGTACCAGCTGAAGGTGATATGACCACCATTGGAGTATGAGCTTGATTGGCCGCTGCGACAGAGGTGACCATATTCGTCATTCCAGGTCCGTTTTGCCCGATGACAACTCCTGCAACACCAGAGACACGACAATAAGCATCTTCCATATGTGCTGCACTTTGTTCATGGCGGACACCAATGAAACGAATGCCTGCAGTTGGCAATAAATCAAGCATATCCATGAAAGCAGATCCCAAAATTCCCGCAATCCCCCTTAACCTGAATATCTCGACAAATGCTTGGACTGGTGCAAAACAACCATAATCCACCGTCGTTCCTGCCCAATCGAATATCACTGCTTGAACCTCTTTGCATTCTTTTGCCCTTTCCAATCTATGCTCCCCTCCTCCAAAATCACCAAACTTGCTAAACCAGGGTATAAAGAGAATTCAATTAACTTCTTCCAAAAATAACTGTAAATCTTCCTTTGTAGCTTCAGAGAGTCGTTTAATCTTTTCAAGGTCCTTTTCCGGATTCCCTGACTCCCCAATTAATGGGTAAAGGTTTTTCTCAATCCTTTCATACCAATCCGGGTATTCATCTTCCACTTGCTTTTCTATCGAATCCCAAACAGCTCATTTCTTTTCCCATTTCTTGAATTCTCTCTGGATCCGCCTCCGCACTTAATTCTGTTTCCAATCCTTTTATGGATTGAATCACATCACCGACACCTTTTTTAATGACCTCCGCATTTTGGGTTTCACCCGTATTTGATTCCGGATTTTCATTCATGACTGGACTTTTTTCTTGTTGAGCCTCGTCCGGTTCAGCTGAATTGCCGCAGCCTGACAGCAATATGGCTCCAAGGACAACTCCACTGGTTATTACACGGAAACCATTCAACATAACACCTCCTTCATTTAAAAGACAGATGGCACCAAGCACTTATTGGCACAATTCTCTTTTTCTATTGGAATCATATTCTAGCTGATTAGTGAATTGAAGAATTTTGTCTGAGGAATTCCATAGAAGTAACCTTAAATTAAACCAATGGTGTAGAGCCAAAGCTATAACTTTTCAGAATTAGGGGAACCAGAAGCAATATTTAATTCATTCTCCAAATACTTCGCTTTTTTTCGCCGAATGAAAAAGAATGAACAAATAACGATCAAGCTAAATAGCATGGTAAAGATGAACTGCGGACGCTGCGAATCGATAAAAGCCATTAATATTAACACGGAAATCATGGAAATGATGGTTGCATAAGTCAAATACGGGAATAACCACATCTTGATCTTGAATATTCCGGGATTCTCTTTCTCCATTCTCTTCCTTAATCGGAGATGGGAAACCGCAATGGCCAGATAAACAAGAATTCCGACTCCGCCCGAGGAATTCACTAAAAAGAAAAAGATTTTATCTGGTGAAACATAACTGAAAATGGTGCTGATAAAGGCGAATATAGTAGAGCCGACTACAGCAAATATAGGGACACCGTTCTTGCTCACTTTAGAAAATAGCTTTGGGGCGTCACCCTTTTGTGCAAGTGAAAATAACATGCGTGAACTCGTATATAATCCCGAATTCAAACAAGAGAGCAATGCAATGAGAATCACTATATTCATGATCAGGGCAGCAGAAGGGATTCCCAGCATCTCAAGTACGGCAACAAATGGACTTTTCAGCAAAGAAGCCGAATTCCATGGTAATAGCGTCACTAGAATGGCGATGGACCCAATATAGAAAATCAGGATTCGCCAAACCACACTATTCAATGCACTTCTAACTGATTTAACCGGATCACTGGTTTCACCCGCGGCAATCGCTGGAATCTCCACTCCAACAAATGCATGAAAAACGATTGCAACACCAACAAGCACAGAACTTAGCCCATTTGGAATAAATCCGCCAAAGTTTAAAAGATTGGAAGCTCCGGGTGGTTTTATCGTAGGGATAAACCCTAATATCACGGCCACACCCAGGCACAAGAATAGTATGATACTGATTATTTTAATGATTGAAAACCAGTATTCGAACTCACCAAACGATTATACGGAAAAAATATTCGTCATTTTCAATAGGATGATCAATGATAGACTAATGACCCAGACGGGAACGGAAGGAAGCCAGCTGTGAATGATTGCTGCTCCAGCCGTTGCTTCCAAAGCAATTACGATAACCCAAAAGAACCAATATAACCAACCTGTTGTAAAACCGGCCCATTCACCTATCCCCTCTCTTGCATAAACCGCAAAAGATCCAGTATTGGGATTCACTGTGGCCATTTCCCCAAGCATCCTCATGACTAACACAACGATCAAGCCTGCCAAAACATATGATAATATCGCCCCGGGGCCCGTTTGACCAATAATGATACCGCTTCCTACGAATAAACCAGCTCCTATGACACCACTCAAAGATATCATCGTTAAATGTCTTTGTTTCAGACCTGGTTTCAGTTCTTCCTGTTGATGTTTCATACCCTCCACCAACTTTCAATAATTTGGGGAATCAACTAAGATAATCGCTACTTGAATGTAAAGCAGGCTTTTCAGCTGCCTGTCCTTTACACTTTCACAAAGATAGTGGGAACTGGAAACATGGCATTTTCAAACAACACAGGGTATGACGCTATGAACTTAAGATTCTATATCACTAGTCCTCCTTCCTTAAGGCTATTTTGAAAAACGAAGCGGATCTAACATCACTACGTCATGATGTTAGTACCACTTTCTATGTGTATAATACACTCTGATTTTTTTAAAGTCAATTTAAAAATCAGAATATTTAGATAACAAAATGAAAATTTTCATATAAAAAACGATGTCCATTAAGTCTGCAATTTTAGTTATTTTACTTCATTTACCTTTGGTGTTTCATCCAACACACTTTCCGTAGCTGACGTTACTGCCTTCTGCTTCCTATCCAGCATTTTCTTTAAAAGATATGAAAAAAGCAATGTAAAAGCAATTCCCTTAACAATCGATGCATAACCATAAACCAGAAGGCCCAATATCAGTACGATAAGATTAATAATCCTTATTGTCGCAGCAATATCTATTTTTTCATTTTTGTGATGTAAAATTAAGGCGAGCACGTCAAAGCCAACAGTGGAGGCATTTGCAGTTATACATAAATAATATCCTATCGCTATCAAAATCGACGAAATGAAGATCACTAAAACGATATTCATATCAAACTGAATGTTCAATGAATAAAAAAAATTAAAAAACACCATATAGCTAAGGGAACTTACGATCGACTTAAAAAAGTACTCTTTCCCTAGGAAAACTAAACAAATGATTAACAGTAATCCTGTAACCAAATTGGCGAGCATGGCAATGTTATAACCCAATAACGCATTCAATAATAATGCCGAGCTAGTTACCCCGCCATTGATGATTTCATTGGGGACGATTAAATAAGCATAGGCAAAGGTCATGGAAATGTTTCCTGCGATAATTTTCAATAAATCCTTCATACATTCTCACCATCCTGTTCGATATTTTGATAATGCTCTTTCCCCCCCTAAATATATATTTATACTTGAACGATAATAAGATTCGAACCTTTCACCTTTCGATATTTTGGAGTGCTATTACGAAGAATGCATATTTCTATTCAAGTGATTACAATTATTCGCTAACCAGAATCCTCTCTCCTTCTAAATAAATAAAATAAAACATCCCCTTAAAACTTGAAGATGTTCATGTCTACTACCTAAACATTTAGACATTGAAGAGTTTCTGTACAACTTATGTAACTTGTGATTACCTTCAAACCCCAAAACCTTTGATTTACATGGAATGATTTAAATTCCATAGGGTTGGACAAGAACAAGGCTTTTACAGGGTAAAGCTTCGTCCCCTTACATAATTACATTGGTTAGAAGGCAAATATGCAAAAGCATACCCCCTAATCATTCCCAAAAAGTATTATCCCACAATAAAAAGCTGAGGGGGCCCCCTCAACTTTTTATTGTTCCATTAATTATTTCCCAAGAAATGTTACTTTCAATAGGCTGCGATTATCCTTTTCATGTCACGGATAATGCTGATTCATCTTTCATAAGCCTTTTGCGATAAACCATATTGGACAGCTGTACACTCACCTCATAAAGCACAAGTAAAGGGACGATAACCAAAATGTCCGAAATTATATCTGGAGGCGTAATCAGGATTGAGATGATGACCAGGACGAAATAAGAAATCTTGCGAGACTTTTTCAACACTGCTGGATTGATGATGCCTAATCTGGTCAGGAACATGACCACAAGCGGCATCTCGAATAAAATCCCGAAAGGTAAGATCAAATTAATCATGAAGCGAAAATACTTTTCCGCAGTGAACATCATCTCGAACTGCCCGGCCGATAGGGAAGTTAGGAAACCCAGAACTATTGGAAACAACACAAAATATCCAAATGAGATACCTGTGATGAATAGAATGAACAGTCCGGGTATGAAGCGAAATGTAACCCTTCTTTCTTCCGGTTTCAAAGCTGGAGCCACAAAACGCCATAACTGATAGGCTGCCAGCGGAATCGTTGCAGCAATTGCGCAAACCCCAGCGATAATCATATATACCCATAGGATCTCACTCGGGCCGAGCACGGCAAGCTTTCCTTCCAAATCTTTAATAAGTAAATTATAAATATCCTGTACGAATATGAAGCTCATTATGAAAAAAGCCACAAAACCTATCAGTGTTTTAATGATTCTGCTTCGGAGTTCCTCCATATGCTCAATAACGTGTAAATCCTTACTCTCCACTTTCACTCCCCCTTTTTAGACATATTATTTGCCATTTTGCAAATAGCGCTTCCCCTCTAACCATTCTCATGAAAAGAAGCAGGCGAGTCTTTCCGCCCGCTCTATCTCATTTACTTCATCCCTCTTTTTTAACAGCTCTTAATGCAGCTTTATTCTCATTTTCTTCTTCTTTTTCTGTATCATTCACCAATCCTTTGGTTGCACTTTTGAATTCGGACAATGTCCGGCCAAATGCACGGCCTATTTCCGGCAGTTTGGACGGTCCAAAAATAATCAGTGCAATCACAAGGACAATCACCAAACCGGGTATTCCTATATTTGAAAGCATTCTTACTCACTCCTTCGATCTTCTCATTTTTCTTCGCTATATTCCTGTCAAGCATCATAAGGATTCCCTATCAATTAGTCACTTTCCCCTGACTTTCATTCTTTGTTTTTCATGTGCGCGATTATGGGCACGTGTTCGATCTTCCTCAACTTCGTTCGTTTTTTGTACACCTTCCATAACCGCTGCTGAAGCAACCTTTCGCAGCCCTGTTTGATCCTTATCAAAAACAAAAGATGCTCTTGTCGATATATCCGCACCTGGTTCTGTCACGAATGGGACTACACGGTAATCCGCCTTCCATTGTTCTGGTGTTACTTTGCACCGTACATATCCCCTGTAATCATTAAAGAACTTTATATGCGGATTCTGACTTAGTATTTTATCCGTGTCCGCACGCTTATCCGCACCATTTCCACCAGATGTGATCGAAGTGCCGACAAACTCCACTCCGAAAATCTTTGAATTTGGATCATCGAAATCCACCTTTAAATTGGCGGCCCAGCTTGCATGTACATCACCGGTCAATACGACCAGATTTTCCAGGTTGTTGCTTTTGATTACATCAATTAAGCGATCGCGTGCAGCCGGGTAACCATCCCAGGAATCCATGCTGAATTTTGGGGCTGTTGGTGTTCCATAATTCCGTTGTGCAAAGAAAATCTGCTGAGGCAGAACATTCCACTTCGTTTTTGAATTTGATAGATTGTCAGTTAGCCACTGTTCCTGCTCTGGACCTAGTAATGTCCGTTTCGGATCAAGTGACTCAGGCGTTTGCGGTGAACTTCCATCACCGTTTGCCTGATCATCCCGGTATTGACGTGAATCCAATACAAAGAAAGAGGCCAGGTCCCCATATGTGAAATTTCGGTATAACCTCATATCCGCTCCCTTAGGCAATGATGATTTACGAAGGGGCATATGCTCATAGTAAGCCTGATAAGCGGCGGCCCTTCTCTTGATGAAAGCTTCTACCGATTGTCCTTTTTCCGGTATGACATTTGCATAATTGTTTTCAACTTCATGATCATCCCAAGTCACCACCCATGGGAAAGCTGCGTGTGCCGCTTTTAAATGGGTATCAGAGCGATATTGTGCGTATCTATTCCGATAATCTTCAAGTGTAATGATCTCTGGTCCACTATGTACACGGACATTACCTGTAGAAGAAACATATTCATTTGGTCCATATTCATATATATAATCGCCAAGGTGGAAGACAATATCCAGATCTTCCTTTGCCAAATGTTTATAGGCCGTATAATAACCATGCTCAAATTGCTGGCATGAAACAAACGCGAATGACAAGCTCGAAACACTTGAACCTATTGGCGGAAGTGTTTTCGTTTTCCCGGTCTGACTTACTTCCCCGCCGCTTTTAAAACGGTAAAAATAGACTTTATCAGGTTTTAACCCGCTTACTTCCACATGTACGGAGTGGCCAAGTTCCGGCCTGGCTATTTCCTTGCCTTGCTGGACAATCTTTCTGAAATTCTCATCCTTTGCCACTTCCCATTTCACCGAAATGGCTTCTTTTGGCATTCCCCCTCCATTCAACGGATCCGGTGCCAACCTTGTCCATAAAACGACACTGTCCGAGAGCGGATCTCCTGAAGCAACACCGAGAGTAAATGGATAATCACTGAATTTCGGGGCAGCATTCACTTCAATACCGCCCATTGATTGGGCAAGAGCAAGACCTAATGAAAGTCCGGCAAGCTTACTCGCTCCCTGGATAAAATTTCGGCGGTCCATATTCTTACCTAATTCGCTCCAATTCTTAATTAAATCATCCATTGCTCTTTCATTATTCATTGATCTTTCCCTCCTATTATTTGAATCTGGTTCAAGTATAGAAGGCCATTTTTAAAGGTGTATGAAGATGTGTAAATCAATAAATCAATAAATTAGGAATTTTTAGGCAGGTCTTATGATACCCATTAAATACAAAAAGAGTTTTGATTCACTCATACATTTACATAGACCTACAAACTTTTACATATAACGACAGTCTTTCAGCCTAGTTCTCTTAACGAATCATTTATTTAATCGTTACAAATAACTTCCATGGGCTATTTTTACAATAAACCTTTAAAACTATAAAAGCCTAAAGAAGCCAGCGAAATAATGGAATAAAAGAAAGATCGCATTACTTGGTTGGATCCCACCGCAGTAAGGAAACCTTGATTCAAAGGAAGGTTTAGAAATCATCATAGTCATATGTAATCGGACAATAATGCTTCAGCAATATTTTTATAAGTGAATACTCACTTTTTGTTTAAAAACATCCTAATTTATGTAATAATAGTTTCATAACAAAAAAAGAAAGCACTTGAGGATTCTGCATTGGAGAGTATGGAAGCATTATTTGAAAAAATTGAGGTATTGAGGAAAGAACTAATAACCACCGGATTGATTTATGGATTTACTGCCCCAAAAACATTACATAAAAGCCAGGAACTAGATGAACTGTTGAATTTACTTACAAATGAAAAAGAACCAAATGATTTAGAATATGTCTAAAAAGCGGAATGAAGCCGGATTGATTTTTCTACTAATACTTCATGGAATCATCACTGTGTAGTTCATGCTTCTCTTACCTCTTATATTTTTCTTGGACTTGTGGTCTAATTTTTATGTAATATCCGCTAAATCATTAGATAATTGTTAACATCATCACTCTTCCTAATTAAAAAGCATCCAAAATGAATGGATGCCTTTTTTTATCAAAGATTCTTTTACTCAAATCATGGACAACTTAATATTTCCGCTGTGTTAATGATTTTTTACTATTTTAGTGACTGAAGGCCTTTCAATTCAGGGACAACATTGCTTATCTCCCTTCCAGTAACAACTGCAACGAGGTTCTTCGCCGCAAGCATGGCCATATCAAATCGTGTTTGATGTGTAGCTGAACCTATATGGGGCAGGGTTACCACGTTAGGCATGGCTAAAAGCGGATTGTCATGCGAAACGGGTTCCTTTTCAAATACATCCAAACCGGCTGCAAGGATTTCCTTATTTCGCAGTGCTTCTATGAGAGCCTTTTCGTCCACCGTCTGACCACGGGATGTATTGATAAAGATAGCTGACTTTTTCATCAGTGCGAACTGCTCCCGTCCCATAAGATGCCTCGTCTCCGGAGTATAAGGGACCATTAATAGAACGAAATCGGATTCCCGTAAAAGGTGATCTAAAGAGGAATAGGTTGTACTGAGCGTTTCCTCCACTTCGGATTTCCTTCGCCGATTATGATACAAAACTTCCATGTTAAAACCGAATTTACCTCGTCTTGCAATAGATTCCCCAATCCTCCCCATACCGATGATGCCCAATGTTTTTCCATGAACATCAACGCCAAAGAGGGGTTCATCGCTTTTATTTCCCCACTTGCCATCCTTTACAAGCTTGTCCATTTCCGGTAGACGACGGGCTGCTGAGAGCATTAAGGCTAAAGCTAAATCGGCCACGGTTTCATCGAGAACACCAGGTGTATTTGTACCGATTATGCTTCTCTTTTTCATTGCCTCCAGATCAAAGTTATTGTAGCCTACCGAGATATTGCTGACAGCCTTTAGACGTGGTGCATGGTCCAGAAATTCATCATCTATTTTTTCCCCAGTGATGAGCAGTCCCTCCGCATCAGAAATTTGCTTTAACAGTTGGCTTCTGGTAATGGGTTCAGGGCCGTTCCATTTTTCATACTGGCAATACTTCGAAATAAATGCCTCTACCTCGGCCGGTACTGGTCTTGCTATATACACTTTTGGCTTCAATTTATTTCCTCCTCGATAATACTATTCTTGAATAGGATGTTTCACAATAAACCAATAACAGATTGCTGCGCATCCAGCGATTAAACCGCCAGATATAAAGGCAAGAGAGTAAGAACCAGTTGCATCCACTATCATGCCTGCAACAACAGGGGAAAAGGCTCCACCAAAATAACCGCCAAAATTCTGAATTGCTCCTACGGAAGCAACCATAGAAGGAGGGGCAATGTCGCCGGCGAGTGCCCATGCGCTGCCTGTAATGGCAGAAATAAAACAAAGAGCAAGTGTCAGTAAAAGTAAGGTAATAGCGAGCCCTTTAACAAGTGGAACTGCACATACAACAATAGCGGCCAAGATGGCACATATACTAATTAAGGCACGCTTTGCTTTAATAGGTGTAGTAATTCCCTTGTCGACCCATTTTTTAGTAAGATATCCTCCGAAAATATTGCCAAAGATTCCGCCAAGCCAAGGAATACCAGCATATATACCCATTTCTTTAAGTGAGACATGATGGACATCAAACAAATAAAGGGGAAGGAATACAAGGAAAATATTCCAGATCCAGATGGTACAGAAGAATCCTAGAATCATCCCCCATACGCTTCGATATTTAAATAACGAGCCCCATTTTATTTTTGATGATTGAATGCCTTGCTCCACTCCACCACCTTCCGACTTAATGTATTCAAATTCCTCCTTGGAAAGTTTTTGGCTTTTTTCAGGATTTTTATAAAAAATAACAAAACCGATCGCGAAAATGATGCCAATTACACCAGTAATATAAAACAACGCTCTCCACCCAAAAGTCACCATAATGAAAACGAGAAGTGGCGGTGCAATGGCAGGTCCCCATTTGGAGGAAGAATCCCAAATTCCAGTTGCCAGGCCACGTTCCTTTTTTGGGAACCAATACGATGTAATCTTAGCCATCGTAGGAAAACACGGTGCTTCTCCCACTCCAAGTAAAATCCTTGCAGCAATAAATGAACCCATTTTATGAACGGCCCCCGTTAAAATGGTCGCACCACTCCACCAAATAAGCGCAATTGTATACACCTTTTTGGTTCCGAACCGATCGATCAGCCAGCCTGAAGGAAGCTGCATTAATGCATAACTCCAAGAAAAAAAGGTTCCCAATAACCCGATTTCGGTCACGCTTAGCCCGAGTTCCTTCATCATTTCGGGAGCTGCAATGGAGAGATTGGCCCGATCCAGATAGTTGATTATTCCCCCAATCAATAACCAGATGACGACTGTCCAGCGAAATTTCCGGCCAAAATTTAATGGCTTTGCTTGCTTTGTTTCCATTCTTGCTTCCATACCTTATCCCCCCTTGTTATATAAAACGCCTAAATTGGCAGCGCTTCCAAAATAAGAAAAACCAGAGTTCACGCTTGGAGAATATGTATATACAAGGAGGTCTTTGTTTTATAATATAAAACAGAGTTTTGGTTTTATGATAAAAAAATAAAAAGATAATTCCTATTATTCTGTAAAGTATCGTATTATGAGGATGTGTGAATGTCAATCTTTATTCGTATTTTCAGGATTATATTCCTAGTAAACGTTATATGCCAATGTAGAAAATTGATAGCCGTTTTTTTGAGTAGTAAAATCATAATAGACTTTATTTTTCCTTCTCTAGCTTTGCTTCCGGGATGGCTGAGATTCCATTCTATCTCTCAAAAATCTCAGACAACGATAAACGACGGTTAAGCTTTTATTATTTTTCTATAAGAAAAGCAAGCGCCGCTAATACATGTGGTGGCCCTCAATAGACGTACCTGTTAAAGCAGCATGCAGTCTACCAGATAAGCGGGATATTAATTGTTCGCTTGGCGCAACTGTATCCACTTTTCTATTGGGCTTACTAAATCTTAATGAAAGCCGGGATGGTTAACTAAGATCCAATCCTTTCTCACTATCTATATTTTTTGTCTCATTCTCCGCTCCTCCAGTGCATTGAGATACGCCAACTACTTCTCCTTGAGGATCTATTCATTGAATTTCATAATCTTTATTCCAACTTTGTTTTCTTCTTTTATTCTTTGTTTTCCGTTTATTCATTTAGATAATTTTAAAATAATATATTATATTAATTTTTTATGATTGTAATTCCACTTATTGCTTTTGAATTAAACGATTGATTCGTTCATTCAATAAGAAAAAGAGCCGTTGTAACAGCTCCTTGTCCCCTCTTTCCCCCTTTTGGAACGAATGATAGAGGTATATTTCGCCTACTCATTTTTAACCCTTTGCAAGCGTTTGACCTTATATTGTTCAAAATCCCAATTCGACAAAAAATCTTTTGCAGAAGTATAGCCTGATTTATAAAGAAAGTTGATTTCTTCCTCATTCAGTTCAAAATCCGTTGCATTGATGCCGCCAATAGGAATTTGAATCGTGCGTTCAATCGTTTCTTCGTTCATATGTCGTAAATCATGGGCTTGTAGCATCGTTTTAAATATATTTTTGGATAGGTGGATTGGCGTTGGTATAACCCCGCCTATGTTAACTTCATCTTTCACAAAATGGAAACCGAATGTTGGAAAACGAGGATTGTCTGTATCAAATATCCATATCGGGAAGTTACTAAGTAAACCACCATCTAAAATGTAGGATTTTTTCCGGTCTTTTGATTTCCAAATAACCGGGCGGAAGAAAAATGGTAAGGAGGCACTCATCATTACGGCAGTTGAAACTTTTAAATCAGCAGGAGACATCCCATAGCGGTCCAAATCATCTGGCAAAATAAGCATCTTTCCATTCGAAACATCAGAAGCAATGATCTTCAACTTTCCATCTGGAAGATCCGCGAATGTCTTTATCCCTTTTTCTGAAAGAAGTGAATCTACCCATGTCTCCAAATAATCGTTTTTGTAAATCCCAAGATGAACCATAAGTTCCAAAAAGAAGCCCAAAATGGGAATTCGATTCAGAATTGTCCTGCCTCGAAACTTTGAGTAATTGATTTCACTAAACCGTTCTCTAATTTCATGGCTTTTATATCCACTAGCCAAAAGTGCAGCTATTACTGCTCCTGCTGATGTCCCAGCAAGTCTTTCCCATTCGACATTTGCCTCTTCCATTGCTTGAATTGCTCCAATAAAAGCAATTCCCCTGACCCCCCCACCTTCAAAAACGGCATCTGCTCTCATTTTTTTCCACCTCTCGATAAGAGTTATTATCATATTAACAATATTTGAAAATAATGTGAACTTTCACACTCTTTAACCCTTTGATGGCAATCTAACGTAATAACAATAGTAGGATAGCTTCTATTATCATGGTATGTAGAAAACGAAGCATTTGCATGGACAAATTATCAGATTAGGAAGCAGCCTTTGATAAAGGAATTCTTTAAATGATGTCGAAAAGGATATGTAACAATTGAAGGAGTGAAAAAATGGAAAATAACCGTGCCAAGAAAATGTATGATTACCATGTTTGGGCTAATCAGCAAGTGTTCCAAAAACTAAAACAATTACCGGACGGAGTTTATGGACACGATAAAAAGTGTCTTTCCATCCATCAATGAAGTCCTTGTTCACCTTTACGCAACAGATATTACCTGGTTGGAGATAATGAAAGGAAGCACAGTTCAAGAAACTTTTAAAAAAGTTGAACAGCGGCGGAAAGAAGTGGACGGAATCTCATTAAATGAACTGGAATCCTCATATGATGAACTTGCAAAGGATTATGACAATTTTCTTAATTCGCAGCCTGATCTTGAACGGACCATTGTAACCGAACATCCGAAAATGGGGGCTTGTGAGTTTGTACTTGCCGACCTCATCCATCATGTAGTGAATCATGGGACCTATCATCGCGGTAATGTATCAGCGATGCTCCATCAACAAGGTGAGAATGGGGCACCAACAGATTATGTATTTTACTGTTTAAAATAAGCGGTTTGACAACCTTTAGGAGTTGCAGTAACATTGCCGCTCATTCCAGATGAAAGCCGATGGTCCTCTTGTGAAGGAATCATCGGCTTTATTTGGATTTATTAAAATTCATACGCCCGTAGTCAGTACAACTTTCTTCTATATATGTTACATGACCTTTAAAGCTTTATCCGTTGAAGGCGAAGTGCATTCAATACGACTGACACAGAACTGAAGGCCATGGCAGCACCCGCTAACCACGGAGCAAGCAGTCCGATTGCCGCAATTGGTATTCCGATTACATTATAGGCAAAAGCCCAGAATAGGTTTTGTTTGATATTTTTCATCGTCTTCCTGCTCATGAGGATGGCATCTGCAATACTGTTCAAATCACCCCGGATCAAAGTGATATCGGCAGCCTCCATGGCTATGTCCGTCCCAGTTCCTATTGCCATTCCTATATCGGCTAGTGCCAGCGCGGGCGCATCATTTATCCCATCACCGACCATTGCCACTGTTTTACCGGCGGCCTGCAGTTTTTTCACTTCTTCCGCTTTCCCTTCAGGTAGGACTTCTGCGATTACATGGTCAATGCCAACTTGATGGCCGATGGCATTTGCTGTTCTTTGATTATCCCCGGTTATCATGATGACCTGGATATCCATTGCTTTTAACCTTTTAATCGCCACTAGTGAGCTCTCTTTTATCGTATCCGCAACGGCAATGAGTCCTGCATATTCCCCTTCAATGCTAGCGAGCATTGCAGTCTTCCCTTGCTCTTCAAATTCTTCCATCGCTGTTAGCGCCTTAGTGATATCCACGTTATTTTGCTTCATCAATTTACGGGTTCCGATGAATATCACTTTTTGATCCGCAACAGCTCTAATCCCGTATCCAGGCATCGCTTCAAATTGCTCAACCGCTGCAAGTGAAATCTGTCTTGCTTGAATTCCTTGAACGATTGATTGAGCAAGAGGGTGTTCAGATTGTTTTTCAGCTGCACCGATTAATGATAAAAACTGTTCTTCCTCCATACCATTCTCAATGAGGACATCTGTCAGCACAGGGGTACCATTCGTTACCGTTCCCGTTTTATCCAAGATGACCGTATCAATATGGTGGGTGGTTTCCAGATGTTCCCCGCCTTTAAATAAGATGCCGAATTCGGCCGCCCTTCCAGATCCTGCCATGATAGAGGTGGGAGTGGCTAGGCCTAGAGCACATGGGCAGGCTATGACTAGCACTGCAATCATCGCTTCAAAAGCTGGTGTGAATTCTCCAGGGTTAACCCAAATCATCCAAACCAGAAAAGTTAAAAGAGCGATTCCGACAACAATGGGAACGAAAACACCGGAAATTTGGTCAGCAAGCCGTTGAATCGGCGCTTTCGAACCTTGAGCATCTTCGACGACTTTGATGATTTGGGAAAGAGCTGTATCCCTTCCTATTTTAGTCGCTTTCATTTTGAGAAACCCATTCTTATTCAATGTTGAACCGATAACAGTATCCCCATTTGTTTTATCGACCGGAATGCTCTCACCCGTTAACATGGATTCATCGACGGCAGAGTTCCCCTCGATTACCTTGCCATCGACAGGGATCTTTTCACCCGGCTTCACCAAAATCGTATCCCCTACGATGACTTCTTCAAGTGGTATTTCCCGTTCTTCCCCATTTCTTAAAACCAATGCCGTTTTGGCCTGAAGCCCCATCAATTTTTTGATGGCCTCGGAAGAACGTCCTTTTGCTTTTGCTTCAAACAGCTTCCCCAAAAGAATGAGGGTGATAAGAATCGAACTGGTTTCGAAATAAAGTTGTGCCGTATTGTGATGGGACCCCATCGAGATGATCGCCTGATAGACACTGTAAAAATAGGCAGCGGATGTTCCCATCGCGACTAATACATCCATATTGGCACTTTTATTTCTCAAGGCTTTATAAGCTCCAACATAGAACTGCTTTCCAATCAAAAATTGAACGGGGGTTGCGAATGCCATCTGCACCCAAGGATTCATGAGGAAATCAGGCATATAGATAAACGAAGTAAAACTAAAATGGCTTACCATCGCCCATAACAATGGAAAAGATAAAATGACCGAAAAGATGAATGTATTCTTTTGTTTTTGTATTTCTTTTTGACGGAAATTCACGGATTCCACTTTATCTTCCTTAATGATCGCCCCATACCCCAGCTTCTCAACTCGTTGAATGATGTCAATTGGGGAAGCTTGGGAAGGATCATATTCGACGGTCGCATTTTCAAGCGCTAGATTGACATTAGCCATGCTCACCCCATCCATCTTATTTAACCCTTTTTCTATTCGGTTAGCACAGGCCGCACAGGTCATGCCAGTAATCGTAAATTCCTTTTTCTCTTTTACTACATCATAGCCAAGATCTTGAATTTTCTTTTCAAAGTCCTGGTTGCTTACTTTTTCCGAATCATATTTAATAACCGATTTCTCAAGTGCCAAATTAACGGTGGCTTCCTCAACGCCTTCCATTTTGTTTAACCCTTTTTCAATTCGGTTTGCACAGGCAGCGCAAGTCATTCCTGAAATCTGTAAACTTGTTTCTTTTATTTGGCTGCTCACTTCATCCCGCCTCCCTATACCGCTATGGGGTATATTTCATTGTAAAAAAGAAGTGCTTAAAAGCACTCTCATAACTTACTCGACATCGTAACCTTGATCATCGATTGTTTCTTTTATTTTCTCAAGTGATACTTTTTCCTTGTCAAACGCTACATCTACTTTTCCTGTTTCCAAATGCACCTTTACGCTTTCAACACCTGCAAGTTTTCCCACATTCCCTTCAACTGCATTCACACAATGACCACAAGACATTCCACTTACATTCAATGTTACATTTTCCATTCTATCCACTGCTCCTTTATTTTTTCATTAATTTTTGTATCGTTACAAGCACTTCATCTATAACCTCTGTATCCCCTTCATTAAGGCGTTCCACCACACAATTCCTTAGATGCCCTTCCAGTAAAATCTTGGCCACACTATTCATCGCGCTTTGTGTAGCTGCTATTTGGGTGATCACATCATCACAGTACGTATCTTTTTCAATAAGACCCTTTATACCGCGAATTTGACCTTCAATTCGATTTAACCGGGTCGTTAAATTCTTTTTTACTGCTTCTGAGTGATGACTCTTTCGGCCATGGGAAGAGGTCGTACAGCATTCTTCTTCATTCATCGCCTCTTGCCCATTCATCATTTCATCCATTGCCCATCCCTCCTCAAAAATTAATATACCATACCCTCCTACCCTATGCAAAGAAAAAGATTTATGTGCATCATTTATTACTATCCGTATTTTAACATTTTCTATTCTTAAGCTCAGAGCCTGCTCCTATCTGCCAAGTCTCGCAGGGGCTCGGCTAGCCAGTCATTTCTGCAGGAGTGTCGCAAATTTCTTCAATCTCTGTGTGGTTTCATCCATAAGAAAAGTAATACAAGTTTGTTTTAAAGTTAGGGTTGAGACCATATCCGAATCAGATGTTTAATTTGTTTTAAGGATTGTAATAGCCATTTAAGCATACTTAGAATTAAAATTCGCATATATTGTTTTCCATCTCCTTTGGATGTTACTATAGAACCTTCTAATACTGAAAATTTCGTCCAGTTTCCAGGTATCAGGATTATAGGTTATTTATTCTTACTCATAGAAAACCTCCGTCCATTTCTCATTACACCTAATGAAACATAAAAAAAACCGGATAAGGGACTTTTTGATGTGTGTCCGTTATTCGGGGTATAGTTTATGTTTCTTCAGCGTTATTATTTTCTTTTAGTTTAAGATTCCAATGTGATTATCACAGTTCTTTTGAAATATTATTATTCCTTTTCTTTTTCACTAAAAGAATGATGCCAATGATAAAAGCAACTGCGCTGTATAACCAGGTGTACATAAAGGCAAGGCCCAGTCCGATATTTGCGTCCATATAATCGTTTTTCACATGATCTATGGCTAAATATAAAAGCGGAGCAGCTCCAATGATGAACAGGATGACCCAGAGAACATTTCTTTTCGGATTCTTAGTTGATAAAATAATAATGATGAAGGACAACAAGAGAAACACTTCTGAAACTATCGTCAACGTTACCAGATTGCTCATAATAATTCACTCCTAATCGTGGTTGCATAAAGGGAATTTATTTTATGTTCCCTTATATCTATGCTACTTTTCGTTCCTATATTATTAACTTAATAAAACCTGAACCCTTCCAACAGGAATGAAGGATCCAGGTTTCATGTTAATTTTTCTTGGATAATTGCAAGGCATTCTTGATGCTTTTCAGTGATTTTGAGCTACCGTACATCAAGACTCCGCCACGATAGATTTTTGCTCCGATTATTCCAAGTAAAACAATCGTTAAGATCAAGACAGCAATGCTGATGGCGATTTCCCAGAATGGAACCTCAAGCATCCCTACGCGCAAGAACATGATCATCGGCGTGAAAAATGGAATGAATGATGTAATCGTAATATAACTGGCTGACGGATTCCCCAGTCCAAACATTGCAATCATGAAGGCGATGACAACTAACATGGTCATCGGTGAAATCATTTGCTGGACATCTTCAATTTTGCTGACAACGGATCCAAGGCATGCTGCAAGAGTCGCGTACAGAAAATACCCGAGCAAAGCGAAGATGATTGCATAAATGATCGTTGAGATATCTGTGCTGCCGAAACCGAAAAATGAAAAGAATCCTTCATCCATACCTGTCAAGTTTTGTTTAATCGAGAAATAGCCCACCCCAAAAAATAAAATCATTTGAGTAAGACTAAGTAAAGCAACACCCATTATTTTGGCAAACATCTGTGTGACTGGCGGGACACTTGAAATCAGGATTTCCATGACTCGTGATGTTTTCTCAGTAGCCACTTCCATTGCAATCATCGTTGCATACATCAACACACCGAAGTAAATCACAAATAGGAGCACATACACGAGACCGCGTGCTTGATTGAGATCCTCTTCCGTTTTTGCATTTTTCTGAAGAGCAATCGTATCAAATGCTGGCGGCGTATTCAATTGGGCGATTTGCTGCTCTGTCAAATTCAATTCCTTCGCCGTTATTTGACCCTTCAATTGAGTAAGCGCTAATAGTAAATCATTACTTACCGCAGAATCTGAAATTTGATTCGCTTTGTACGTTCCCTTGAAGCCGAGAGTTTTATCCTTTTGGATTAATAAATACCCAACGATTTCTTCCGCGCTGACCATTTCCTCCGCTTCCTTTTCATCCTGGGCGGATATTATCGATAGGTCATCGTTAACACCTGCTACCGCTTTTTTATAAGAATCAAATAAACCGCCTTCAGTCTGATCGATTACGGCAACCTTTTCCTGTTCATCACTGTCGAATTTATCAATAAGATTCGAAAGATTCGAAAGTAGGAGAATCAGTGCCATCATAATGATTGTAGAAATGATAAAGGATTTCGTCTTTAATTTTGATAGGTATGTATGGGAAAGGACAATCCAAAATTTATTCATAGACGGCACCTACTTTTTCAATGAAAATATCCGTTAGCGATGGTTCTTCCAATTCGAATTTCCGGACGAAACCTCTTGGAACAAGATCACGTAGCATGCTCTCAGCCACATCTTCACCAGTTACTTGAAGAACTTTCCCTTCCATCGTGTTCTTGACTTTTGTTACACCTGCATAATGATCCAAGAAAGATAGATCAAAATCCGCTTTAATTGAGACATTCTTTTTACCAAAAGAACGCTTGATTTCTTTTAACTTTCCAGCCACAACAGGTGAACCTTTATGCATGATGCAAAGATGCTCACACATCTCTTCGACATGCTCCATGCGATGGCTCGAGAAAACGATCGTCGTGCCGCTGTCCCTTAAGTCAATGACCGCTTTCTTCAGGATTTCCACATTCACTGGATCCAGTCCGCTGAAGGGTTCGTCAAGAATAAGTAATTCAGGTTTATGAATCATGGATGCGATCAGCTGGATTTTTTGTTGATTTCCCTTTGAAAGCTCTTCAACTCGCTTATCGATATACTCGGGCACCATAAAGCGGTCCAGCCAATACTCCAATTCTTTCAAAGCATCCCGTTTGTTCATCCCTCTTAATCTAGCCAAATAAACAATTTGATCGCGCACCTTCAGTTTTGGATATAGTCCGCGTTCCTCAGGAAGATAGCCAATCATTGAACTGGTCGTATAATCGATTTTCTTACCATCCCAGACAACTTCCCCTTCAGTAGGGTCAAGCAGGCCAAGTATCATCCGGAACGTGGTCGTTTTCCCCGCTCCATTCCCGCCTAAAAAGCCGAACATTTCTTTTTCGGGAATAGTTAAATCAAGCTTGTTGACTGCTGTGAAATCCCCGAATTTTTTCGTAACTTCTTTAATGTGTAAAACCAATGCGCAACCTCCTATTATATGATTCTAATTATATGTTAACGGAAAGGTTTTCCAATTTCAACTATCACCAAAGACCAAATAAATCTACTTCTCTGCGATTATATGCGAATTTCCAGAAAAAATTAACGTTTCACGTTTGCCCTTTACCCTAATAGTATTTTTTCTGCGAAAATTAAGACAAAACCCCCTTTCCCTTCCAATTGGTAATATTCACAACCCCGTACGTCTCCTGCCTTTCCCTAACGCAAGCATGTTACTAAACTGAAAGCCCTTTTTTTGGAAACGAGGCAATAATAAAAATAGATTGCTCGCTTTAAAGGACACATTTCCCAACTGTCGCTAATAATTCTATTTTATTTTACAATCGTTACTTTTACATTTCTTTTTTCAAGCAATTTTCTTGATGCTTCATCTATTTCTCTATCCGTAATGACCTCATCCACTTCACTAGGCGGAACGATTAATGAAAACGCCTTTTTTCCAAACTTTGAGGAATCCACCATCAGGATCACTGCATCCGACCTTTCGATCATTTTCTTTTTTAATAAAGCCTGCCCTTCATTAGAATCACTGAGTCCTTCTTCTAAGTGAATCCCCTTGCAAGACAAAAACGTTTTGTTGACATGATACATCGTTAATGATTTCTCTGCTATCGGACCAACAAATGATAAAGACTTTGACAGTAATCTTCCCCCGGTTGAAATAACCTCTATTTTTTCTTTTTTACTCAATTCCATCACCACTTTGGTGGAATTGGTAATAACCGTTAGCGGTATGTTTGGTAAGGCTTTTGACATATACCAGGCAGTTGTACTTGCATCTAAAATAATCCTGTCACCTTCCTCTATCCGCTTTGCCGCTTCATATGCTATCACTTTTTTTTCGTTGACATTTGTTATCACTCTTTCGGAAAAATGGATTTCCGAATCATCTTCTTGCAGGCTAACGGCACCGCCGTGGCTGCGTTTTAGTTTTGTTTCTTTCTCAAGCTTTTCGAGATCACGTCGGATTGTTTCCTCTGTTACTGAAAAGATTTCACTTAATTCTGTAACACGAATACTCGAACGTTCATTTACGAGATCGACAATTTTTTGGTGTCTTTGAGCTACAAGCATACCAACTTTCTCCTATCTATATAATCTTTGTTTACTTTTGTTTGTTTTTGTATTGTAACATATATAAAGCCCTCTATATAAATAGAGAGCTCAGTTTGTAGACAAAAGGGGTTCGGAATTAAAAAATTCTGAACCCCT
>NZ_JVPL01000066.1:0-16668 GCF_001054655.1 Bacillus sp. 220_BSPC | reverse complement strand
CATAAAAATAGACAAACTCGATTTTCATCGAGTTTGTCTACAGTCTGAGGTTGTCCATTTTGGACAATCTTTTTTTGTACCTATTGGAACGGATATTTTAAAACTAAATTTATGATATTTTTTGGTGGAATTTCTTTATTTATAGACGCTGATTGAGGAATTGGGAAAACAAAATATGTTTTAGATTTAAAAGAATCTGTATGAACAAACAAGAAATCAATTCGAGAGGGTATGTCTCAAGGACGAAAAACGGAAGTCAAACATGGATATGCTTGAACCAAAAGGGCAATTACGATTTCCGGATATCCGCTTGCAAATCAAAAGCTTGGAAATGAAGTGGAGTGATTTGAGGAAAGGAACCTTCTATGCAGAAAATAATCACCTGCGTTTTGATTGTAGAATTGATCTAGATGAAAATAATTTGCTGTTACTGTTCATAAAATCGGTGTATAACAATTTTTGAGAGAGGCGGCGTTTCATCATGACCTTAATCTTTGCACATCGAGGCTCTGCAGGAACTCATCCGGAAAATACGATGTCGGCGTTCAAGGAAGCTGCCCGTGTCGGTGCGGACGGAATTGAAACGGATGTCCAGCTCTCGAAAGATGGAGAAGTGGTCATCATCCATGATGAAAAGCTCGATCGGACCACGAATGCCTCGGGGTATGTAAAAGACCGGACCTTAAAGGAGTTGAAAACCCTTAATGCGTCCACAACCCATAAGGGTAATTTTGGCAAACAAAAGATTCCCACACTTGAAGAACTGTTTATTTGGCTTAATGATAATCAGCTTTTTTGCAATATTGAATTGAAAAATACGGTTTTTTTGTATCCAGGCTTAGAAGAGAAAGTTATCCGGCTCATCCGTACCTACGAAATGGAGGAAAGGATAATCCTTTCTTCTTTCAATCATTACAGTTTGGTCAATTGCCATCGATTGGCACCTGAATTGGAAACGGCACCGCTATATAGGGATGGCCTGTATATGCCGTGGATATATGCAAAGGCAATAGGCGGAAGTGCAATTCACCCAAATATCCGGGCTGCCCCTGATGAACTCATTCAATCATCGGTTAGTATGGGTATTCCTGTAAGGCCCTATACCATTAATGAAGAAACCGAGATGAAGCGGTTATTCAAATTGGGGTGCAGCGGCATCATAACCGATTTCCCCGAAGCAGCGGTACGGGTCAGAGAAGGTTTGGAGTCAAGATAAAGAAAGAAGGTGCCATAAGAGGCACCTTCTTTTTGCGTTTAAAATTTATTGAACCTGCTCTGGACCTTATTTTGTTTTCGATCTCGATGTAGGACGAAGCCGGCGATAAAGGCTATTCCGCCTATCGTAATGAGCAGTCCTATTAAAAATTGCAGCCAAAGGAATGGATAGGGAGGCTGTAAAATACCGAACACCATGTCCCTCATTATTTTTATGCCATAGGCAGCAAAGGCACCGGGGATAAAAAGAATCAAAAAAGCGATTAAACGTTTCATGCAGTCAAATCCCTTCCGAAAATTCCGTCTTTAAAAAATGATAAAGGATATAAATTATTTGTCAAGTAACGGGAATCTAGATAATGACTGGGAGTTGGCGGCTGTTTTTAAAGGGGGCCGATATGGTAAAATGGTGTGGAGTATGAAAAAAATTGCAGGGAATGATCTATTTAAAGGGGTAATTATTTCTTAAGGGGGATGGCTGATGCAAAAGGTCATGATAGTAGGGGGAGGAGTGGGAGGGACGACCGTGTTGAAACTCCTATCGGAAAGTGAAGTGTTCTCCATTGTTTGTATGGCTGATACGAATGAATCCGCTGAAGGGATGCTTGCTGCGAAGGAACGAAAGATTCCTACTGTGACTAATTGGAGCATGCGATTGGAGTGGGATTTGGACATCATATTTGATACGACCGGTGACCCGTCTGTCTATAAAAAGATAAAAAGGGACATGGGCGAACAAACGATTCTCATTCCTGGAAGTGTCGCCCTCATTATGACTAAATTGTTTGAAGAGAAAAATCGTTTAATAAGTAAATTGGAGAATACCTCCGCAAAAATGGATTTAATCCTTAATACGACCAGTGAAGGGATGGTGGTGATTGACCATGAAGGATTCATCATCATGTTCAATGATAGTGCGGAACGTGCATCAGACACAAAGCGCGAGGATGTGATTGGGAGACATATCAAAGATTTCATCCCATCAACAGGATTGCTGCGAGTGATGCAAACGAACCAAAAAGAAGTGAATCAGGAAATCACCCTTGGCAATGGGATGGAACTCATAACGACAAGGATACCTCTCGTGAATGCCGATAAGGAAATCATAGGGGCTTTTGCTGTGTTCAGGAATAAAATGGAAGCTGTGCGATTGGCGGAGCAGATCACTGATTTAAAAGAAATACAGACAATGCTCCAGGCAATCATTCAATCCAGTGATGAAGCTATATCTGTTGTGGATGATCAAGGAAGGGGGCTTTTGATCAATCCTGCATATACAAGAATCACTGGCTTAACAAAGACCCAAGTGATCGGTAAGCCGGCTTCCATCGATATTTACGAAGGCGAAAGTATGCATATGAAAGTGCTTCAGACAAAAAAACCTGTTCGTGGTGTCAATATGCGTGTCGGCCCAAAACACAAGGAAGTGATCGTGAATGTTGCTCCAATCATTGTGGATGGGTGCCTGAAAGGAAGTGTTGGCGTCATTCATGATGTATCGGAAATTCAAGCCTTGACCCACGAACTTAATCGGGCAAGACAGATCATCCGGACATTGCAGGCTAAATATTCCTTTGATGATATAATTGGGGCTTCCGAAGAGATGAAGCTTCCCATTGAACAGGCGAAATTATCGGCAAGAACACCAGCTACTGTCTTATTAAGAGGGGAATCAGGGACGGGCAAAGAGTTATTTGCACATGCCATCCATAATGCGAGCGATAGGAAGTTCAATAAATTCGTTCGGGTAAATTGTGCGGCCATCTCGGAATCATTACTTGAAAGTGAACTATTCGGTTATGATGAAGGAGCCTTTACCGGGGCAAGCAGGGGCGGAAAGGTCGGTTTTTTTGAAGAGGCAAATCAAGGGAGTATCTTTTTGGACGAAATTGGTGAATTGCCAGCCAACATTCAAGCTAAATTACTGCGGGTTTTACAAGAAAAGGAAATCGTCAGAGTGGGGGGGACGAAGCCGATCCCCATCAATGTCCGGGTCATAGCCGCTACGAATATCAATCTTGAACAGGCCATCGCAAACGGTTCATTCAGGGAAGACTTATATTTCAGGCTGAACCGCATGCCTATTTTCATTGCTCCATTAAGAAAGAGAAAAGAAGATTTGAGAGAATTGGCGGAGCATTTGATTAATAAAATCAATCAGGAGTATGGACGGAGCATAGAGGGAATTACAGCAGCAGCTATACATAAGATGCAAATCTACAACTGGCCGGGAAATGTAAGGGAACTGGAAAATATCTTAGGACGGGCAATCATTTTCATGAAATTGAACGAGACAATCATTGATATCCATCATATTCCGGATTTTATCGAAGAGATTCCATTAAAACAACAAGAGAAATTATTAATGAAGCCTTCTGGCTACGTATCGGGGAAACCGCTCTCGGAGATAATAGACCAGTATGAAGCCGAAATCATTCAGCAAGCGTTCCACACCCACAAGGGAAATAAAACACTTACGGCAAAAGCGCTGGGGATTTCAGTTAGAAATCTATATTATAAAATGGAAAAACTAAAACTGTGAAAAATTTTGCATGCAATCATTTGCGCACTATGAAAAATAATGCGTGGAATTTTCTGATTTATTTTAATTTAAGCGAGACTCCACTTCTGACATGAAATTTTTTTGAATTTGTTATAGGCTATAGTTGCCCAACATATTAACCAGCATGTCCTTTTTTTGGATAAAAAGAGGCTGATTATGTATTTTATTGGCATGTTATTTGCATATTTAAAGGTGCATGGGTTTTTCAAGGGAACCATTCCCCATGGGAACCATTCCCCATGGGGAAAATATCATGTGAGTAGCGGATTTTTATTTAAAACTAACGTAGGAACAAGTAAGAATGAGGAGAAATTCAGTAGTCTCATATCTGACATGTATTAAACATCTAGGGAGGATTCCTTTATGGAAATTTTTAAATATCTTGAGAAGTATGATTACGAGCAACTGCTATTCTGTCAGGATAAACAATCGGGTTTGAAAGCGATTATTGCCATTCATGATACAACATTAGGGCCTGCGCTTGGAGGCACAAGGATGTGGACGTATGCATCTGAAGAAGATGCCATAGAAGATGCCTTAAGGCTTTCGAGAGGAATGACATATAAGAATGCCGCTGCCGGCTTGAATTTGGGCGGGGGGAAAACCGTCATCATCGGCGATCCGCGTAAGGATAAAAATGAAGAAATGTTCCGTGCATTCGGAAGGTATATCCAAGGGCTGAATGGCCGTTATATAACAGCTGAAGATGTAGGTACAACGGTTGAGGATATGGATCTCATTCATGAGGAGACGGATTTTGTCACGGGGATTTCCCCGGCATTCGGTTCTTCGGGTAACCCTTCCCCAGTAACGGCATATGGGGTATACCGCGGTATGAAGGCTGCTGCAAAAGAGGCATTCGGTACTGATTCCTTAGAAGGCAAGGTGGTTGCAGTCCAAGGCGTCGGGAATGTTTCTTATAACTTATGCCGTCATCTTCATGAGGAGGGCGCCAAGCTTATCGTTACGGATATCAATAAAGAAAGCGTGGCCCGTGCGGTTGAATCCTTTGGGGCGACTGCAGTGAATCCAGATGAAATTTATGGAGTCGAATGTGATATCTATGCACCTTGTGCATTAGGGGCTGTCATAAATGATCAAACAATCAATCAAATCAGGGCGAAGGTCATTGCAGGTGCTGCGAATAATCAATTAAAGGAAACTGTTCATGGCGATCAAATTCATGAAAAAGGGATTATATATGCTCCTGATTATGTAATTAATGCAGGGGGAGTCATAAACGTGGCCGATGAGCTTTTAGGGTATAATCGGGAAAGGGCCCTTAAGAAAGTGGAAACGGTTTATGATACAATTGAAAGAGTCATCGAGATTGCAAAACGTGATCAAATCCCAACTTATAAAGCGGCGGATAGGATGGCAGAGGAGCGAATTGCTCGCATGAGGAATTCAAGGAGCCAATTCCTGCAAAATGAAAAACATATCCTGAATGGAAGAAAATGAATGTAATTTTACAAGATTAGATTCCTGTGTTTTTTTAAATAAACACAGGAATTTTCAACATGGATAACGTAATAAACATAGGGCAAGTAAAAATGGTGACAAAATGTATGTATTTGTGAGGAGGAGTGGTTTTGGCTGAAGAATTTGACCTCGTTATCCTCGGAGGAGGAACAGGCGGGTATGTGGCGGCAATAAGGGCTGCTCAATTAGGATTGAAAACGGCTGTCGTGGAGAAAGGCAAGCTCGGCGGAACGTGTCTACATAATGGCTGTATCCCTTCGAAAGCACTTTTAAGGAGTGCGGAAGTTTATCAGACTGCAGTGAAAAGTGAGGAATTCGGTATTGTTACCGGGGATGTAAAGGTAGATTTCCTTAAAGTGCAGGAAAGAAAGAATAAAGTGGTCGATCAACTCTATAAAGGAGTTCAGCACTTGATGAAACAGGGAAAGATAACGGTTTATGAAGGGTTAGGGCGTATACTTGGTCCTTCTATATTTTCACCGATGCCTGGGACAATTTCCGTGGAAATGAATGATGGCACTGAAAATGAAATGCTCATCCCCCAGAATGTCATCATTGCCACCGGATCGCGTCCGAAGACACTGCCCGGTTTAGCGATTGATGGGGAATTGGTGCTTACATCGGATGAAGCTCTAAAGCTTGAGAGCCTGCCAAAATCGATGATTATTGTAGGCGGTGGAGTTATCGGCATTGAATGGGCTTCGATGCTCAATGATTTTGGTGTGGAAGTGACAGTACTGGAATATGCAGATAGAATCATCCCGACAGAAGACCATGATATTTCCAGTGAAATGCTTCGTCTCCTGACGAAAAAAGGCGTCAAATTCGTTACAGGTGCCAAGGTATTGCCTGAAACCCTGAAAACGGATGATTCAGTATCCATTTCTGCTGAAGTCAAAGGTTCGGTAGAGGAATTCACAGCTGAAAAAATGCTGGTTTCCGTAGGCAGATCGGCAAATGTTGAAGGGATCGGCCTTGAAAATACGGAGATTGTGAAAGAAAAAGGTTTAATTGAAACCAATGACTTTTTCCAAACGAAGGAATCACATATCTATGCGATCGGTGACTGTATCGGCGGTCTGCAATTGGCACACGTTGCCTCCCATGAAGGTATTACGGCCGTTGAACATATTGCAGGCAAAAAACCGGAACCGCTGGATTATTCGCTCATTTCAAAATGTGTATATTCAAGCCCTGAGGCTGCAAGTGTCGGTTTGACGGAAGATCAGGCAAATAAGGAAGGCTATGACCTTAAAATAGGGAAATTCCCATTCCGTGCAGTTGGTAAGGCCCTTGTTTTCGGGGAAGCGGATGGTTTTGTCAAAATCATCGCCGATAAGAAAACGGATGATATACTGGGCGTTCATATGATCGGACCACATGTTACGGATATGATTTCAGAAGCTGGACTCGCAAAAGTGCTTGATGCGACACCTTGGGAAATAGGCAAGACAATTCATCCGCACCCAAGTCTTTCCGAAGCAATCGGAGAGGCGGCCCTTGCTGTCGATGGACGTGCCATTCATTCATAAAGAATAAGGTCAGGAGGTTTTATGATGGTAGAAAAACGTCATGAACAATTAGGCTTAAATGAGGAAACGGTTTTAGATATGTACCGGACAATGCTTTTGTCCCGCAGAATTGATGAGCGCATGTGGCTTTTAAACCGATCCGGGAAAATTCCCTTCGTGATTTCCTGCCAGGGGCAAGAAGCTGCTCAGGTTGGGGCTGCGTTTGCGCTTGATCGGCAAAAGGATTATGTACTGCCTTATTATCGGGATGTAGGTGTTGTGCTTACCTTTGGAATGACCGCAAAAGACTTGATGCTTTCAGGCTTCGCGAAAGAGGAAGATCCCAATTCTGGCGGGCGCCAAATGCCTGGTCATTTTGGTCAAAAGAAAAATAGGATCGTCACTGGTTCATCGCCTGTAACGACACAGGTCCCGCATGCTGTCGGAATTGCCCTTGCAGGGAAGATGGAAGGTAAGGATTTGGTAACATTCGTAACGTTTGGGGAAGGTTCATCCAATCAGGGCGATTTTCATGAAGGGGCCAACTTTGCAGGTGTGCATAAGCTACCGGTCATTTTCATGTGTGAAAATAATAAATATGCGATTTCCGTTCCTATTGAGAAACAGCTATCGTGTGAAAATGTTTCCGACAGGGCGATTGGATATGGGATGCCTGGAATAACGGTGGATGGCAATGACCCATTGGAAGTGTATGCTGCGGTGAAAGAAGCGGCTGACCGTGCACGAAGGGGAGAAGGCCCTACACTGGTAGAAACCGTCTCATACAGGCTCACACCACATTCAAGTGATGATGATGACCGAAGCTACCGGACGGCGGACGAAGTGGCCGAAGCCAAAACGAAGGATTCCATAATGACATTTGGAGCCTATTTAAAAGAAGTGGGAATCATGGATGATGACCTTGAGAAACAAATGAATGATGAAGTAATGAAGATAGTCAACGAAGCAACCGATTATGCTGAAAATGCTCCATATCCGAAGGCTGAAAGTGCTATGAATCATGTGTATGCACAAAAGTAAGGGGGTAATAGAATGCCAGTGATTTCATATATAGATGCCGTGACAATGGCAATGAGGGAAGAGATGGAACGTGATTCCCGTGTATTCGTATTGGGTGAGGATGTAGGAAAAAAAGGCGGGGTCTTTAAAGCCACTAATGGTTTATACGACCAATTCGGTGAAGAGAGGGTCATCGATACCCCGCTCGCTGAATCTGCAATCGCAGGAGTTGGGATTGGAGCCGCCATGTATGGGCTTCGGCCGATAGCTGAGATGCAATTCGCTGATTTCATCATGCCTGCCATTAACCAAATCGTTTCAGAGGCAGCCAAAATCAGATACCGTTCCAATAATGACTGGAGCTGTCCTATGGTAATCCGTGCTCCATATGGAGGGGGGATTCATGGAGCTCTTTATCATTCGCAATCGGTTGAAGCGATCTTTGCCAATCAGCCGGGCTTGAAAATTGTGATGCCTTCCACTCCTTATGATGTAAAGGGTTTACTTAAAGCTGCCATTCGCGACGAAGACCCAGTGCTTTTCTTTGAACATAAACGCGCGTACCGCTTGATCAAGGGTGAGGTGCCTACTGAAGATTATGTACTTCCCATCGGTAAGGCGGATGTGAAAAGGGAAGGGGAAGACATTACTGTCATCTCCTATGGCCTTTGTGTGCATTTTGCCCTTCAGGCAGCCGAAAAATTAGCTGCAGATGGAATTTCTGCACATGTTCTTGACTTGCGTACCGTCTATCCTTTGGATAAGGATGCTATCATAGAAGCGGCTTCTAAAACAGGGAAAGTATTACTTGTTACGGAAGATAATAAAGAAGGAAGCATCATGAGTGAGGTCGCAGCCATAATTGCCGAGCATTGCCTTTTTGATTTGGATGCCCCTGTAAAACGATTGGCCGGCCCGGATGTACCTGCCATGCCTTATGCGCCTACGATGGAAAAACAATTCATGGTGAATCCCGATAAAGTGGAAAAAGCAATGAGGGAATTGGCCGAGTATTAATGACTGTTAAGAAGGAGGAATGAATTATGGCTATGGAATTAATGAAGATGCCCCAACTAGGCGAAAGTGTCACGGAGGGAACCATCAGTAAATGGCTTGTGAAGCCTGGGGATCATGTCACGAAATACGACCCGCTAGCTGAAGTGATGACGGATAAAGTAAATGCTGAGGTTCCTTCTTCCTTCACCGGCATCATCAAGGAATTGAAAGCGGATGAGAATCAAACATTGGCAGTCGGGGAAGTCATTTGCTCGATTGAAGTTGAAACGGCAAAGACGGATAACGAAAATGCCGGGCAAGTTTCTCATAGTGAGGAAAAAGTTGATGCACCTGTTACAAGAGATGTGCAGCAAGCGGCAGAACCATCAAGGAAAGCTCGCTATTCGCCAGCTGTGTTAAAACTTTCCCAGGAGCATGGAATCGATCTATCAAAAGTTAAAGGAACGGGGAATGAGGGACGGATCACCCGTAAAGATTTACTGAAACTTGTTGAATCAGGGAATCTTCCTAAGGCGGATGAGCCTTCCGCAATTTCCGATGCCGCTCCTGAAGTGATCGCCCCTCAAGTCAATCGTCAAACTAGTCCAGTAACAAACATGCCGACTGCGTTTGGTGACAAGGAAATACCGGTAACCGGCATCCGTAAGGCAATTGCGTCCAATATGTTGAAAAGTAAGCACGAAATTCCGCATGCTTGGACGATGGTGGAAGTTGACGCCAGTAATATGGTGAAGTTGCGTGATAATCTAAAATCCGATTTTAAACAAAAAGAAGGCTATAATTTAACGTACTTTGCCTTTTTCGTAAAAGCGGTTGCTCAAGCCCTTACGGAATTTCCAGAACTGAATTCGATGTGGGCCGGCGAAAAAATCGTACAAAAGAAAGAAATCAATATATCGATAGCCGTTGCAACTGAAGATGCCCTATTTGTTCCGGTCATTAAAAATGCAGATGAAAAATCAATCAAAGGTATAGCAAGGGAAATACAGGAACTTGCATCCAAAGTGAAGTCAGGTAAGTTAAAAGCAGAGGATATGCAAGGTGGTACGTTCACTGTTAATAACACTGGCTCATTCGGTTCTGTCCAGTCCATGGGAATCATCAATTATCCACAGGCAGCCATTTTACAGGTTGAAACGATTGTAAAACGTCCAGTGGTCATTAATGACATGATTGCAGTACGAGATATGGTGAATCTCTGTTTATCACTTGATCATCGTGTTTTGGACGGACTGGTATGCGGACGATTCCTCGCGAGGGTTAAAGAAATCATCGAAAAGATTTCCAAAGACAACACTCCCATATACTAAAATGAAGAAAAGGAAGGCCGGAAGGTCCTTCCTTTTTTTTGCACTTCGCTTTTCCGTAGAAAAACATCGACAAAAATTTTATTTTTGCTATTATTTTATTAAGAGCTGTTCTAATACAGGTCAGGGGCTGTACTTGATTTGAAGAGGCAAAATAGGCTAGTGGTTTCCCTAATAACAGGTTTGCTAATTTCTATTGTCTTAAACTTCAAGAAAATTATGGTAGAATGTTAGTATAATCCAAATCAAATTGACGGGAGGGTGGTTTTCTTATCCAAAACTGACTGAGCGTTCGTTCTCCCAATGAAGGAAAAGGGCGTATGAGGATAAGAAAGCGATTACAGATGGAACTGAAAGATGTAAAAAACATAACCTTTCCTAAGCCTTCTTATGAAGAGTGGAAAGAAGCTGCGGAAGCAAGTTTAAAAGGGAAAAGTGTAGAAAAGCTTAAAACGAATACATATGAGGGCATCGCTTTATGTCCACTCTATACAGAAAAGGCGGAATCAACGGAAAAAGTAGCTGAATTGCCAGGATTTTTCCCTTTCACCCGAGGAACGTCCCCAACGGGATATCATGACAAACCTTGGCTTGTCGTTCAACCTGTAAGCGGTATCACGGCTGAAGAAGCAAATGAAAAGATGAGGGCTGCATTCAAGCGCGGTCAAAATGTCGTGGCATACCCTGCAAGATTGCTTTCCGAGGGAGCAAGGGCTGAAACATTGTTTAAGGAAATACCATTAAAAGAAATGCCGGTTTTCATTGACCTTAAGGGGAAACAAAAAGAATTATTCCCTCAATTCAAAGCTGTTGCCGAAGCACAAAATACCCAATTGACAGGCGTCATTGCTGAAGATCCAATTGCAGAATGGCTCATTTGCGGTCAGCTGCCAGAAGATACGGATAACTATTTTGCAGAATGGCTGAAGACGATCCAGGATTATCAGAAGGTAGGCAGTGACTTAAAAACAGTTTTGATTAATACGGCAGTCTACCATAATGGAGGAGCCAATGCCGTACAAGAAATAGCTTACGGATTATCGGCAGCCGTCCAATATCTATTGGAAGGGCAAAAGCAAGGGCTTTCTATTGCTGCGGTTTCTGAAAAAATAGTATTCTCGTTTGCAGTGGATTCAAATTACTTCATGTCCATCGCTAAACTGAGGGCTGCCAGAAGGCTTTGGGCAGGTCTTGCAGAAGCTTTCGATACAGCATCGGACCATTTTAAAATGACGATACATGCCGTAACTTCCGAGTTGACAGAAACGCTATATGATCAGCACGTCAATATTCTTCGGACCACGAACCAAGCTTTTGCAGCAGCTATCGGAGGCATTCAATATCTTCAAATCCATCCATTTACACACGCAACAGGTAAAACCGATGAGTTTTCAGAAAGAATTGCCCGTAATACTCACTTGATTTTAAAAGAAGAAACAAATATTACAACAGTTGTCGATCCTGCTGGCGGTTCATGGTATGTTGAGCAATTAACGGATGAATTGGCTGAAAAGGCTTGGGCAAAATTCCTTGAAATCGATGCAGCTGGAGGGATTCTGGAGCTAATTAAACAAGGTACCCTTCAGAAAGAAATAGCTGAAGTTTTCCAAGGAAGAGTTCAAAATGCGGCTTTCAGAAAAGAAAGTATCATCGGAACGAATGTATATCCGAATCCCGCTGATAAAATTAAAACCACGACAAAGGATAAACAGGTGTCATATATGAAAGTTTCGAAGCCGTTTGGCATTACCCCACTTGAATTGGAACGGGTATCCAGTCAGTTCGAACAGATAAGACTACGCAGTGAAAAGTTTAAAGGAATAAGCGGAACGGCTCCAACTATCGGTTTAATTAATTTGAAAAATCTCAAATCCTATAAACCTCGTGCAGATTTCGTTCAAAGTCTTGCGGCAGCAGGTGGTATCGAAACAATCGGCAGTAAGGGATGTCAAACCGTTGAGGAAGCAATCGATTATGTAGCTGCGACCAAGCTCCCAATCTATTGTCTTTGCGGCAGTGATGGTGACTATTCGGAATTAGCGCCAGTCATCATTAAAGAAATTAAAAAGCAATTCCCTGAAATCACTATTTATAGTGCCGGCAAGCAGCAAGAAGAATTGGAGATTACACTAAGAGAAGCCGGGGTCAAAGATTTTATCCATGTTAAAACGAATGCAATATCCATTTTACTTGAATTATTGCAGAAGCTAGGGGTGAACTGAAATGAAAAAACCGAATTTTTCTGCTATAAATCCTGCTAAGTCCGAGATGAAAGGTACAGTGGAAGCATGGAAAAAGGAAGTCGAAAAAGCCGTTGGGAAAAACATTGAGGATCTTCTGTTTGAAACCAATGAACAAATAAAAATCAAACCGCTTTATGTTGAGGAAGATATTCGCGGCCTGGAACATATGGAAAGTGTGCCAGGCATCGCTCCTTTTACAAGGGGGCCCTATCCTTCGATGTATGTCAATCGTCCTTGGACGGTACGGCAGTATGCAGGTTTTTCGACTGCTGAGGAATCCAATGCGTTTTACAGACGTAATCTGGCGATGGGGCAAAAAGGGCTCTCAGTTGCTTTTGATTTAGCTACACACCGCGGTTATGACTCCGATCATCCACGCGTTGTCGGTGATGTGGGGAAGGCGGGTGTTGCCATTGATTCCATTCTTGACATGAAGATCCTGTTCGACGGCATTCCGCTTGATCAGATGTCCGTGTCAATGACAATGAACGGTGCAGTATTACCGATCCTTGCGTTTTATATCGTGACAGCTGAAGAACAAGGCGTAACACAGGATAAGCTTTCAGGCACGATTCAAAATGACATCTTAAAGGAATACATGGTTAGGAATACGTATATCTACCCGCCTGAAATGTCCATGAAAATCATAGCTGATATCTTTGAGTATACTTCCAAATATATGCCCAAGTTCAATTCCATTTCCATCTCCGGTTATCATCTGCAAGAAGCGGGGGCGCCGGCTGATATCGAACTTGCCTATACGTTGGCGGATGGGCTTGAGTATGCACGTACCGGAATGAAAGCAGGCATTGATATCGATAAATTTGCACCACGTCTGTCATTCTTCTGGGCTGTAGGAATGAACTATTTCATGGAAGTCGCGAAAATGCGGGCGGCTCGTTTCATTTGGTCAAAACTGATGAAACAATTCGAACCGAAAAATAATAAAGCGATGGCATTGAGGACTCATTCCCAAACCTCCGGCTGGAGCCTTTCCGAGCAGGATCCGTTTAACAATGTCGCAAGGACCCTTATTGAAGCGCATGCTGCTGCACTTGGACATACACAGTCGCTCCATACTAATGCATTGGATGAGGCCATTGCCCTGCCAACGGATTTCTCGGCACGTATTGCACGTAATACACAGCTCTATCTGCAGGAGGAAACCGGGATCACAAAAGTAATCGATCCATGGGCGGGTTCTTACTATGTAGAATCGCTCACTAATGAATTGATCGAACGGGCTTGGGCGCACATAGAAGAAATCGAAGGTCTGGGAGGAATGGCGAAGGCAATTGAAACCGGCCTTCCAAAAATGAGGATCGAGGAAGCCGCTGCAAAGCGTCAGGCTAAAATCGATTCTCAAGATGAAACGATTGTAGGCGTCAATAAGTATCGGTTGAAAAAAGAAGATCCGATTGAAATACTGGAGATTGACAATACAGCAGTTCGGGAAAGTCAGCTTAAGCGTTTGAGCGAATTAAAAGCGAAACGTGATCAGGCAAAGGTGGATGAAGCTCTTCAAGCGCTTTCAATGGCTGCCAGAACTGGAGAGGGTAACCTTCTTGAACTGGCTGTGCAAGCAGCAAGAGTACGGGCTTCATTAGGTGAAATATCCGATGCGATCGAAGAGGTGACTGGACGTCACAAAGCAACGATCCGTTCTATCAGCGGCGTATACAGCTCGGCATACTCAAAAGAAGCGGAAATTGAGGAAGTCGTCCGCATGACGGAAGAATTCCTTGAAAATGAAGGAAGAAGACCGCGTTTGTTAATGGCTAAAATGGGCCAGGACGGTCATGATCGCGGAGCTAAAGTAGTCGGAACGGGGTTTGCGGATTTAGGATATGATGTCGATATCGGTCCATTATTCCAAACACCGAAAGAAACCGCCATCCAGGCCGTGGAAAATGATGTGCATGTAGTCGGAATGAGTTCGCTTGCTGCCGGCCATAAAACATTGTTGCCGCAGCTTATGACGGAACTGAAGAACTTGGGACGAGAGGACATCATAGTGATCGTAGGCGGCGTCATCCCTGCACAGGATTATGATTATCTTATGGAAAATGGCGCTACAGCCATTTTTGGACCTGGAACGGTCATTCCGCAGGCAGCAAAGAAAGTGCTTCAGGAAATATACAATCGCCTCGGATATGAGGAAGTGGCCCAATAATGAGTGAAGACAAGAAGCCGGAATGGGTCGATCTTAACAATCAGGAAGGTTTTGCTTCTTCATTAAAGCCAGGTGTGGAATTAGCAGCCAGCCAAAACAAACCTTCAAAAAGCAAATTCGTCAAAAAACATAATGTAAACATACCGGTCCATGAACTTAAAGAGGGAATCATAAAAGGGGACAGGGCCAAGCTAGCCAAAGGGATTACATTGGTTGAAAGCAATGCATCCCATCATTTGGATCATGCACAGGAATTATTGCATAGCATCCTTCCTCATACAGGGAACTCAATGCGAATCGGGATTTCCGGAGTGCCCGGTGCCGGGAAAAGTACCTTCATCGAGACGTTCGGAACCTACTTATGTGACAGGGGCCATAAGGTTGCCGTTCTAGCCGTCGATCCAAGCTCTTCGGTCAATGGCGGAAGTATACTGGGCGATAAGACTAGGATGGAGGAACTGGCTAGAAACCCCCATGCCTTCATAAGACCCTCACCATCCGAAGGAACTCTGGGCGGGGTTCACCGCAAAACGAGGGAAACGATGTTGCTTTGTGAAGCGGCAGGATTTGATGTGATACTGATAGAAACTGTCGGGGTCGGTCAGAGTGAAGCTATAGTTCGAAGTATGGTCGACTTCTTCATGCTTCTTGTCCTAACGGGTGCCGGAGATGAATTGCAAGGGATGAAAAAAGGGATTCTGGAACTTGTGGACGGAATTGTTGTCAATAAGGCCGACGGCGAGAACCTCCCCCTGGCGATAAGGACGAAATCCGAATATAGCAGAATCCTGCACTTCCTTCAGCCAGCCACAAAGGGTTGGGCAGGAAAGGCATATACTTGTTCCGCCATAACCGGTAAAGGAATTCCTGAACTTTGGGATGTATTGAATGAATTTTCCTATATGACCAAGGAATCGGGTGTTTTTCAAGAACGGAGAAGAATGCAATCTAGGGAATGGTTTTATTCATTGATCGATCACCAGCTTAAAACGATGTTTTATAAAAATGAAACCGTCAAGAGTCTTCTCCCTATACTCGAGAATCAAGTGATGTCAGGGAATAAAACGGTCACTGCTGCTGTTAAGCAGGCCTTTCAATCTTTTGCCGAAACATTTAAGTCTAATGAAAAATAAATGGGATGGGGCTGGCATGGATCATCTCCCACGCCTGCCCCATCCTTTTGTAAGTCTTGTTGTTACACACATGATTCCCGCTCCCCTTTCGTTTTAAACATGTTCGGAACGGATTATGCGGTTTTAACAGGTAAATTTATTGAATCACGAAGAGGCAATTGTTATGATAGGATTGAAGAGAAAACTTGGAAGGAGCAAATGCCATGAATATGGATTTTAATTTTTTAATGAACGACGTAGTCAAACAGGCTCGCGATGAGATTAAGACTGCTGGATATACAGAACTGACCACTCCCGAAGAAGTAGAGGAAGTATTTGCACAAAAAGGAACGACACTTGTTATGGTAAACTCCGTTTGTGGCTGTGCTGGGGGAATAGCTAGACCTGCAGCTGCTCATGCAATCCATAATGATAAACGCCCAGATCAGCTTGTAACCGTTTTTGCTGGGCAAGATAAAGAGGCGACGGAAAAAGCCCGTGATTATTTCGAAGGATATCCGCCGTCATCCCCATCATTTGCGTTGCTGAAGGATGGAAAAATCATCACCATGATAGAACGTCATGAAATTGAAGGGCACCACCCGATGTCTGTAGTAGAAAAATTACAAGACTACTTCGATCAATATTGCGAAGAAGTTTAATCCATATCGATAACCAAAAAACCCGCCCAATCGGCGGGTTTTTAGTTTGTCGACAAAAAGAGGTTCGGAATGGTCTCATCCGAACCATGATCTTAGAACAAGACTAGAATTTCATATGTGGTTTTTACTTTAAATCATAATTGGATCGCATCGATTACGAAACCCTCCAGGATAATTGGCTTTTAAGCCCTTGCTTTAATGAGGCTTGGCAGACAGTCGGCGGAAAGGGAGCGGATCTCTGGAATCAACAGAAATGTAATTTTAGAAACCTGTAGGCTGGACACATCCCGAACCAAGTTTTAGAATAGGTGATCCTTCATGTTTTTTTACAGTATTCCTTAATGGATGGAAGAAATTTGCGAC
>NZ_JVPL01000065.1:0-419 GCF_001054655.1 Bacillus sp. 220_BSPC | reverse complement strand
CAATAAAATAAAGCTTAAAATGGATTTACTATGTTGGTCATACCAATCTGCAATTTCTAATTTTCTGTACTCCGACAAGTCTCCACCCCTCCTTTTCTTAAATTTTCAATACTTAGACGTAATAACTAAATAAAAGTTGTGTTTTTGCATAAAAAAAGCTCTAAAAGTTTAGATTAGAGATCTTTTTGTTTTTATAGAACTGATGTTTATCAGTTGTCTAAGAAATAAGGCCCTCGTTAGATCAAGGAACTAACCTGCCCCGATGATTCCATAAGAAAAAGCTGCCTTTAAAGACAGCTCCGATCTTCAGCTAAAGCACCTGTTAGTTCTATAAGAAATACGGTATGTAAAAAAAGAAGAGAAATAAAGAGATAACAATATTCATATACCCCCAAAATCCTTTTCTGTCTTTTTGAATT
>NZ_JVPL01000064.1:0-6169 GCF_001054655.1 Bacillus sp. 220_BSPC | reverse complement strand
TAAAAATAGACAAACTCGATTTTCATCGAGTTTGTCTACAGTCTGAGACCTTCAATTGAAGGTCTTTTTTGTTCGTTCATCGGTTACATAGTAAACCTGCAATGGCTAAAGAAATGAACCCTAAAATTGTACAGAGTGTGGTATCTAAAATATAGTCACGTTTTTTATAAAAAAATGAGATATTTTGAATAAAGTTGTGATGTTTGCAAAAAAGTTACGATGCTTTACCCCTTTGTGGATATCTAAAGGGTTTTTCTTATAGGAAAAGGAAAGTACATCTGAATTAAAAGGTGGATTTAAAGAAAATTGGCTATATATTGGTTTAATCTCTAAAAATAAGACCATTAATTCATAAGTCTGATAAAAATATATAGGAAATTTTTACCTTATAATCCATATTTTTAATCTGTAAACTAATACTTAGTTGAAAAAATTATTTTTTAGGGAGGAAAGGAGAAAAAATGACTTTATCCCTCAAGGAATTATAAGAGCTGTTACTGTTTATTTTATGCTCTTCAATGCTTTTTGCATTTTCGGCACAGTCCAAGGAACAAAAAGCATCATCCTCTGACACGTTTCATATAAACGGTTGAGGAGCTAAACGGGAATCAGCCATTGGTTTACAGTCCGAAAATCTATTGGTTCAAAGATTTATTTATGTTCGGTAAATTTAAAAAGGCAATGCACAAGGTGTCTTTCTGATTTGGTAAATTTCAGAATATTCAGCATTATCGTTGTTTGGAGTAAATTCCTATTTTGCTTTTATAGGTACTAACTAGTTGCTATTAGAAAATAACAATTGTAAAGGAGTTCATTTAATGACATTAACTCAAGAATTTTGACAATATTTCTTTGGATGGGAACCATGATATCGTAATAGGTTAAATTAATATTTTTATAGAGGTGATTATCACGTTGATAAATAATGTAAAAAGTATATTGAGTTTTTTATTGATCTTTGCAATGATTTTCGGCGGAATTGGGCAAGCGGTGGTTGCCAAAGGCAATGACTCTAGTGAGCAAAATGTAAAACAGTGGTTAAGTGAATATGAATTCTATGAGGACACCAGAATTGCAAAAATCTATGATCAGATTGCAATAAATGAATTAAAGCGTTTCGCGACAGTCATAAAAGAAACTAATGCTAAGTTTGATTCTAAACTGATAGCGGAATTTGATGAAATCGGAGACTTTAAACAAAAAGATATTAATGAACTTGATGTACTTCAACAATTGATTAACCAATATGAACAAGCTGTTCAAGAGGAGTATATACATGAGTCGGTTCTTAAAAGTGATCGGCTCTTGGAAATCAAACATAAGTTAACCATATGTTTATGGGGGTATGTAACGAAAAACGATTTTAATGAACCAACTGAAGTATTACTTGCAGATATACTCTTTAATTTTTATTTATCGGATAAAATTGTCAATAAAAATGCTATCGGCATCTTAAAGGATATCTCCGATCAAGCAGATCACAAAGGAAATAAACTAAAAGCTCATTTGAATAACGCTGGGAAGATGTCTGAAAAAGGTAATGAGTTTCTAGAAAAAGATCTAGCTGTCCCTGCATCAAAATCCTATCAAAATGCTTATAAACAAGTGTTATTCGGACTTGAAAAAGCAGGCTATTCATTTAACACAGAATTCTTTGAAACTACCTCTGAAACGGATGGCGATACTATAACAGATGGAATAGAATTCCTGGAGGGAATGAATCCATTTAAAAAGGATACAGATGGTGATGGATTGCAGGACAATATTGAATATGAGGTTAAATCATTTATTTCCCCGACAAAAATTGATACAGATCGTAATGGCATAAGTGATGCAGATGAAGATATCGATGAAGACGGCCTGAGTAATAAAGACGAGCAAGCTAATCAAACAAATTTGATTAAGGGAGATTCGGACCAAGATGATTTAACTGACGGATTTGAAGTACATCAGTTCGATTCATTACCTAATAAGTATGATACAGATAACGATGGGTTAAGTGATGGAGATGAATATGCTTTAAAGACAAATCCGAATGCTGCAGACGGCGACAATGACGGAAGCGAGGATTCACAAGAACTCTATAAACAATCGATTAGTAAATCATTGATTCAGCCTGATAAATCAGAAATTAAAAGCGTAGAAGTTGAGTTTAGTGCAAAGGATAATATTAATAAAACGACTAGAATTAGCAGCACAAACAACATAAATATTAAAACAACTAATTTACACGGTATTATTGGTTCCCCTGTAAGCATCAATACGCAATCAGAATTTGAGAAAGCAAGCATTCAGTTTACTTATGATGAAGCGAAGCTCGGAGACACGTTGGAAGATGATCTAGCCATCATTTGGTACAATGAAGACGAGGAAATGTTTGAAAGCATTAACACTGTGTTAGATACAAGTAAAAATACAATAAGTGTGGAAACTACTCACTTTGGTGAATATCTGGTTGTTGATAAGGCAAAATGGTTGGAGCTATGGAAACGGGAAATAGACTACTCAAGGACGCATGATGTAAATAAAGATCTGCTTAACAATCTTGCAATGAAGACAGTAGGTGATGTAGGAAGAGGTGCCGAAAATGGTATATCAGGTGATGTAGAAATTGATAAAACAGATTCGGACGGGGATGGCTTATACGACAGCTATGAAATTGAAGGAATGAAAACACCGTACGGTATAATTAACTCAGATCCTAATAAGAAGGATAGTGACGGAGATGGATTAACCGATGGGCAAGAAATGGGGCAATTAAAATCATTCACGGTAGAAATTTTTGGAGTTGAAATTCATTTTGAAGGTTTCTTTCCAACCAGTTTCCCTGACCGAAAAGATAGTGACGGAGATGGAAAGTTTGATAATGAGGATTTGAGACCGTTGTACTCTGATTTTACCGATACAGAAATTTATCAATCAGATAGACCAGAAGGCTATGATGAAAATGGAAATGTAGCGAATGATATGAAAACAAATGATTATACAGAAGATGAAATAAAAGACATTAGCTGGATGTTCAGGTTCCAATTACTTGAATCTTATTTCCCAAGTATTCTCTTTTATGAGTTCGAGGATATGACAACAAGCTTGTTTTCCATGGGAGATATGGAAGATGTTATTTTAGATATGATTAATCATTTTAAAGAGGGAACTGGTAAAGAGTACAAAAACCAGACTTTAACTAAAGAAGCGAGTGAGCATGAAACAACGAAAGCCTATGTTGAATTTGTCAAAAATGCCTTAGTTGATGAGCTAAAGAAAAATGGAGGTAATTTGGCAGCACTTAAGTTGGATAAAAGTACAAAGAATTCAAATGAATTTTATAATTTGATACAGAGAAATGCTAGTTATCCGACGTTTAGCACTTGGAGTGACCGAGTAGGTGGTCTTACAATTACAGTAAATGATACTTGGGGGAATACGGTATCCGTAAAAGATTTTTCTGTTGAGAATAATCATTTTAAAGGAGTCATGCGTGTTCGTTTATATGATCATTTTGGGTTGGATCGGCCAGATGTTGAGAAGGAGTATGTCAACTTAGCAGGATTCCGTTCCTGGTTTGTCTTACAGCATTATGATGAATATAATGGCAAATATAAGCCCTTTGTTACTGTAATGGAAATGGATGTACCATTTGAGGGGAAATTGAGTGATTAAAGTTAATTTAAAAATTATAGTTTTAATGATTTGTATATTCTTAATTCCATTAAACTTAATTGGATGTAAAAAGAATGAGGAATCAAGTGGGGAAACAAAGATTTTCGAAATTGAAAATACAGAAGAGATCTTTGGTAAAAAGGATGAAGAAGATGTGACTGTTAAAAAGCATTATATGATTCTAAATCCACCAAAAGATTTAATTGAATTGAAAGAAATAGTTGAAAAATACAGTAAGGAACATTCGGTTGAAGAAGAAATGAAAGTAATGGAAGGAAAAAACAGGATTTTTGATATATCCTTTTATAGGGAAAGTGAAGATTTGCCAAGAGACTGGCAGCTTGATGAAAGTTACATGAATACAGATCGGCTAGAACATCATAAGAATGATCTAATTGCATATATCATTTGGTCAGATGCTGAAACACAAAAAGAATACAATGTTTATGATAAAAATAAGGAAGGAAAGGTTATCAAGAGTAAGCATTTTATTGAGGATCAGCTTGTTGAGTGATACTCTATCCATACCCTGGAAAGTAATAAAATGGAAATTACCTTTCTTAATGAACTAATGGTTGGCTTTATCTGAAGATCGGAGCTGTCTTTAAGGCAGCTCTTATCTTATGTAACTAAAGGAAGAAGGATTTAATACAGTTTCATACTTAGATAATGTATTTTAAAAAAAGAGGCGGAATGGAAGGGCTTATTTATGCACTCAGAATTACAATATTAACGGGTCCGGATAGCTTAGCCGGAATAGTACGCATAATTCCTCAAAACAGTATGGTTATTTATAGATTTACAAAAATACATTATGAATTAAAAACAAAGGTGCCTCTACTGAGTGCACCTTTGTTTTTAATTTCTCTGGTATTGGGGTAACGTTGTCTTAATTAATCAACTTGCTCTCCAAACTTCCTCCCGAATTCTTCCATCAAATCAATAATAGGAATGAATTCCTCTCCTTTTGTGGTCAATGAATATTCAACTCGAGGAGTAACCTCTCGATATATCTTGCGATTAATTAAGCCATCTGTTTCTAGTTCTCGAAGTTGCTTTGTATGAGAACATTGGGGAATATCGCCTAAAAAAGCTTTAATTTCACTATAACGACGCTCTTTAGACTTTATAAACCAAAGAATAAGATATTTCCAACGGCCGGTTGGTTTAGCTATTTCAGTTATTATACCAACGATCGGAGTTCTTTTAGTTTCAGCTCTTTTGGTCTTGCCAGCTGCATTTGCGATAAGGTTCATGAAAGGATTTATAGTGGTAATTGTGACTGCTGTTCTTATTGCCATGTTTAGTATCTTTTTGGGATCGGTCTCTTCCTATACATTAGGAACTCCACCAGGCGCTACCATTACTTTATTATTGGTCATCATCTTATTTATTGGTTTTCTGAGTCACAAATTAGTAATAAGTGTCAATAGAAAAATTAAGAGACGAATACGTCAGGAAAGCTTATAACTATCAGTCGCTAGATTATATTAGAGAATATGGATTCGGGAGGTACAACTATTGTGATTCTATCCAATAAAACAATCTTAAAGAAGATAAAGGAGCAAGAGCTTATCATTGAACCACTGAAACAATCCCAACTACAATCAGCTTCTATTGATTTACGGATAGGAAATCATTTTTTGACGATTGAAATATTCCACACCTCTTTTTTCACTGGACAAACCAGCTGCTTATAAAGAAATTTACAAAGATCATATTATTATTCCGCCTCAAGCTTTTGTAATAGGAACAACCATAGAAGTTATTAAGTTACCTAATAATATGTCTGCTTTCGTTGAAGGCAGAAGCTCTATTGGAAGGTTAGGTCTGTTTATTCAAAATGCTGGATGGGTTGATCCAGGGTTTGAGGGACATATTACATTGGAACTTTACAATGCAAATCGTGTGCCAATTGAGTTAAAGGCAGGGAGACGAATATGCCAGTTAGTTTTAGCTGCTTTGGATCAAGAAACTACTCCTTACATAGGAAAATACTATGGTCAAAATAAAGCAACTGAGACCCAAGTCTCTCTTGAAGAGGAGTCTGAGGATGTAAGTCTGAAAACAAAATGGAAATTTAAAGAATTTGATTAATTTATAGGATTACCCAGTCTTAGGTTTTTTAATTTGTCTGCTATATTGAAACTTTCATTAGTTCATACATTCAAAGAAAAGAGGGAAAATAATGAGTGTTAAGCAACTTAAGGAAGAAGCGCCTAAAAAGGTGAATTGTAAAGATGCTAAAGATGAAGAATCTTCTCTTTTCTATAGTGCTAATTAATTACCTTAAGTTTACATATCTATAAAAACAGAAGAGATATTATATCAAGGCTATTGGTTTATTTGCTGTTGCTCATTCTATGGAACGGATTAATGAAACAAAAAAGTTAAGTTACGTGAGTTAACAATTAAAAACGTTGTTTCAATATTAGAGTTTAATTTCAACTGGGGTAAACCTTTTACAGGGTTTACTCTTCTTTTAGTGAGCTGATTACCCTTAAGTAAC
>NZ_JVPL01000063.1:0-1192 GCF_001054655.1 Bacillus sp. 220_BSPC | reverse complement strand
CTACCATGAAAATAAGTTTCTTTAAAAATGAAAAATGACAATACTTAAGACGACCCTACTCAATCGTTTAAAAAAAGAGGAGAGCGTTAATTAATTAGACTATGGATTAGTGTTGACTGGATTAAGGTCAGTATCAGTATAGACACTTCCTAACCATTTTCATTATTTGTGGTGAATCGCCGATTTTTGCGATTCATGGATAGCTAACGGGTGAGTTAGCTAAAGATCGGAGTTGTCTTTAAGGCAGCTTTTTCATTGGGATTATTGGAAACGGTATTAGCGCCTCTGCTAAAGATGACCTGCTTGGAATCCTTGTCGGGTATTTTTTTGTATGCTTCGGAGATCGTTTAGGTATAAGCTTTGGTATATTGGTTGAAGTATGATGGAAAAGTTATAGAGATGAGGAGAATATTTGAAAAAAGCATCACCTGTTTTATTTTCTATTTTATTATTGGGGGTATTGGGTTGTGAGCATTAAACACGGAGAACAGGAAAGCCAATTCTGATGATAAAATAGTCAAAGAAGATGAAGGAAAAATAGTCAAAGAAGATGAAGAAGTCAAATCTCTTTATACGATGGACAGTTATATGAAGTCAGTCGAAGAAAACCTTGAAGCAAAATCGGAAACATTAATCAGTAATATAAAGGAATTACATAAATACACCATTTACTCTAAAGTGGAATTATTGGATTTTGTAGCATTTGTAGATGATCCTTCCGAGTTTAACTTATCCATTACTATGTTCTCAATGGATAGACAGGCTAATGAAGTCTTTAACGAGGGGAAGGATTCTACTATCTTTGCAGGTAGTCTGGGTATGATTGAAAATGTAAGATACACCCACCTTTTAGGTAATCAAACAGAAGACTTTTGGGATTTCTACGAAAAAAATGAAGAAGAAATTAACCTTGCAGAAAAACAAGCGTTTGCTAATTGGGTCGCAGATTGCTGGAAAAAAGCAGGTAGACAAGCAATCTTATTGCCAGCCTACTTTTCTCTTCACGATGATTATGAATCCTTTGATTTAAAGAAAAATCAGTGGGTTACAGATGATGAGAAATGGTCTTATTGACACATTAAGGGAAGGGCCTTTATCCACATTGTTCCTCATATGAGTAAAGACCTTCAATTGAAGGTCTTAGTTTGTAGACAAAAGGGGTTCGGAATTAAAAAATTCTGAACCCCTTTTG
>NZ_JVPL01000062.1:0-218 GCF_001054655.1 Bacillus sp. 220_BSPC | reverse complement strand
TATGAGTGCCAATGTCCCCCAACCTACAAAATAAGACTGATCCAACTCCTTCACACCTTTCCTTTTCCTTCAAATTATTATGGCATTCCTATATGAATAATTCCCTAAAATGCCAATATGCAGGAAACATTTTAAGCTGAGTATAATTAAAACAAAGTTGATTGGAGTGGAAGGTACGAGACTCCTGCGGGAAAAGCGCGTCTAGGGGAGACCCCGCA
>NZ_JVPL01000061.1:0-8182 GCF_001054655.1 Bacillus sp. 220_BSPC | reverse complement strand
ATTTTATCGACCAAACTTGAGTTTATATCGCTCAAACAGGAGTTTAACGCACAATCTCTCGAGTAATGTGCGAATTCACGAGTAAACGGCCTAAACTCACGAGTAAACTGCCCAAACTCACGAGTAAACCGCCCAAACTCACGAATAAACTGCCCAAACTCACGAGTAAACCGCCCAAACTCACGAGTAAACGGCCTAAACTCACGAGTAAACTGCGAATTCACGGGGATATCGCACGAAGTCTCGGGGATATCGCACAAAATTCTCGATTTTATCGATCAAACTTTCGATTATATCCATCAAAATCACGATATTGTCACCCAAATATCCTTTTCATGAAGAAAATTAAAATGAATTTCTATATTCTTGAATGAAAATGATTTTTATTATCAATAATAAAATGAAAGAAGGGTAACCAGTTGATGGTTACCCCCGATGTTTTAAATTTCTGGATCAAATGTTTTGCAATCCGTTTCTTTGCTATTTGATGCTTGCTTCCCTTTATGGCTGACAACATAAATAGCATCTGCACTGCATTTGTTTCCAGAATCCCAATATTTACAATTATTCACTTCACATAGTACATCTTTTGCCATCTTATCACACCTCCTCATTTGCTATCATTAACAAAGTTGGGGTTATTGATACTTTCCTTTTTCAGGTTTTGGTGTCTTAATTTTAATTGCGGGCGTCATAACGTACAAAAATCCGGGCAGTTTCCGCCCGGATTTTTTATATGCTTATGCGGATCTTTTCAATAGTTCTGCTTGAGGGATTTTCCAAAGCTCCCGCCATTTTTTCAAGGCGGCAACCAGGATGATCAAGCCTAGGATTAACATGGTGATCGATAGTATTCCGTTCAATATGCTGAATCCTGCAGAGTCCGGGTTCAGGTATACGTTTTTCACCATCCAGTACCCTGCTACATTGACTGTTACATATAAGTAGGCAAGGGGTACGAGGCATGTCCAGATATACCAGCGTTTGTCTGCGATTTTCAATACGACGGTCGCACCGATGATGAGTCCAATCGAAGCCATGAGCTGGTTGGATACGCCAAAGAGTGCCCAGATCGAACCGATGTCCCCAGAGTAAAGCAGGTATCCCCAGATAAAGCAGGCTAATGCGCTGGCGAATATGTTCCCCGGCAGCCAGTCGACTCGTTTTAATGGTTTATAGAACTCCCCGAAGAAGTCCTGGATTAAGTAACGGGCAACACGTGTCCCAGAATCGATGGCAGTCAATATGAACACCGCCTCGAACATGATGACGAATTGGAAGAAAAACGATGCCAGTTTGTCAAAGAAGGGTATTTCGGTGAAAATATAGGTCATGCCGACAGCAAGTGTAACTGCCCCGCCTGTCCGTCCCTCCAGATTAATGCCGATTTCTTCACTGAGTTCGTCAAGATGTACGGTTTCCATCCCTAATGTTTGAAATACTTCAGGTGTGGAGTTAATCGCAAAATAATCTCCTGGCTGCAGTGAAACCGCAGCAATCAATGCCATGATGGCAACGACACATTCCACTAGCATGGCTCCGAAACCAACGGATTTGATATCACTCCAACGGTTTAACATTTTTGGAGTTGTGCCGGATCCGACAAATGCATGGAATCCTGAAATCGCGCCACAGGCGATGGTGATTGAAATGAATGGCCAAACCGGACCGGCTACAATCGGGCCCCCGCCATTAATGAATTCGGTAAACGCAGGAAACTGGATTTCTGGATTCACTACGAAAACGCCGATGATCAATGCGGCAAATACACCGATTTTCATAAATGTACTAAGGTAATCACGAGGTGCCAGCAGCAGCCAAACAGGCAAGGCGGCAGCGAAGAAAGCATAGATCGGCAAAATGATGGCAAGTGTGCTCGCCTCAAGTGTCAATAAGTCGCCAAATGCCGTTCCTTGAATGTTCGGCCCAAGTAAAATTGCGGCCATGATGAGCCCGAACCCGACGATGGTCGCCCCTTTCAGGTTCCCGGTTTTTTTATGGTAAAGCCCTACACCCATGGCGATCGGAATGGTGATCCCGACAGCGAACGTCCCCCATGGATTGTTTTCCAGAGCATGCAGAACGACCATTGAAAGTCCTGCCATCGTGATTGTGATGATAAAAAGCATCGCGAGTCCTGTACAGAAGCCTGCTACAGGTCCAAGTTCTTCTTTCGCAACTTCCGAAAGGGATTTGCCGTCTTTACGCATCGACGCGAAAAGCACGACGGCATCATGGACGGCTCCCCCGATTACAGCCCCGATCAGTAGCCATAATAAACTTGGCAAATACCCGAATTGTGCAGCAAGGATGGGTCCCACCAAAGGACCAGCCGCTGCAATGGCTGCAAAATGGTGGCCGAATGCCACCCATTTATTTGTTGGAACATAATCTTTTCCATCTTCTAATTTATGGGCCGGAGTCGGCTTGGAATCATCAAGTTTTAATACTTTAAGTGCTATGAATGTCCCGTATAAACGGTAGGCAATCATTAATATACAAATGGAGCCTATGACAATTGTAACCGCATTCATATTTGAACCCCCTCTATTACTTACATCGTAAAAAAATGATATCACAATGAAAGCGAATTCAATGGGTTTTCAAGTTATAATGCAGATATCGAGGGATGGACTGCATTATGATGAAGCTAAAATGCAGAATTATGAAAATTTTTAAAAACCGATCAGCTGCTTTAGCTCCTTCACATACGTCCGGCTTACCGGGATGTTTGACCCGTCACTCATAATGAGATTATAAGTCGAGTTGAACCAAGGCTGTATTTCGGATATATGGATGACATTCACGATAAAACTGCGATGCACCCGTAAAAATGAGCGCTTATCGAGCTTCTTTTCAAGCACGATGAGAGGGTCGCCGATTTTATATTCATTTTCCCCGGTTTTAATGACCGTCTTCCCTTCAACGAGTCCTATGAACAAAATATGATCCCGGTCGATCAAAACGATCCGATCATCTATCACCACAGCCAACTTACCTGTCTGTTCCACCGACATTCGGCTGGCGGCAGCTGCTGTTCCGGATTCGTCTTTCCCGATTTGACGCTGCTTCATGAGCTTATCCAAAGTTCGACGTATCCTTTTTTCATTAAAGGGCTTTAATAAATAATCAAATGCATATAACTCGAAGGCTTGGAGGGCAAACTCATCATAAGCGGTCGCAAAAATGAGCGAAGGTGCGGGGTCAAGTTCCGCCAATTGCTTAGCCAACTGCAAACCATTGCCATCTGCAAGCTCAATGTCCAAAAAGACAAGCTCAGGTTTAAGGCGGGAGATATCCCTCATGGCATCTTCTATCCCCTCGGCCTCACCCACGACTTCAACTTGCCTGCTTCTCTTCAATAGATATTTCAATTCATCCCTAGCCAGTGGTTCATCCTCTACGATAAATGCTTTCATCATCGTTGCCATACTCCTTTCTCGTTGAGTGGTATTGATATGTTCACTTTGGTTCCGTGTCCCGCTTCACTTTCAATCGAGAGGCTGGCCTGACCTTTATAGATCCCTTCCAGCCGTTCACTGATATTATGAAGCGCCGTTCCTGTTCCCTTAGCCGATTCTACAGCCTGCTTGCCCAATTCATCTATTCTCCCGCCCGGAATCCCTTTTCCGTCATCCTCCACAACAATGTGCATCGCATCGTCTTTAAAGTATGCGCGGATGATGATTTGACCTTTGTTTTTCACATGTGGAAATGCATGGTGTACCGCATTCTCAACAAGTGGCTGCAATGTGAATGGAGGGATGAGAACTTCCTTAAGCCTTGGCTCAATGCGATAATCGATATGATATTTATCTGGAAAACGCGCCTGCTCCAGTGATAAATATGCGTTAACATGCTCTAATTCCTTTTCTAGCGGCACCAGTATTTGTCGGGCCCCTTGTAAATTAGAGCGAAAGAAGGCACTGAGCTCCTGCAATAAACTTCTTGCCTTCTCTACATCCGTCCGGCATAGAACGGATATCGTATTGATTGCATTGAATAAAAAATGAGGATGGACCTGTGCCTGCAATGCTTTAATTTCAGCATCTTTCAATAATTTCGTTTGCATTTCCGCTTTTGCCAGTTCCAGTTGAGTGGAAAATAGCTTGGCCAATCCTTCAGCTAACTCTTGTTCCACTTGGCTTAATTTATCCGGATGCTTGAAATACATCTTCAAAGTCCCGACCGTTTTCTGTTGGACCTGCAACGGCAGGACTACGGCCGCTTGCAATGGACATTGATCATGAAAGCAATAAATGTCCTTTTTTGTTTTGGCCACGATGATTTTCCCTTGTTCAAGGGCTTGTTTCGTTAAGCCTGTCGCTATCCCCACCTTAGGGACATGGTGATCTGACGCAGCACCAACATGGGCAAGCACGCTATGTTCATTGGTAATGGCCACGGCATCGGCTTCAGTCAGCCCCAAGATGATTTGGGCTATTCTCTTGCATGAAGTTTGATTCAAACCTTGCCGGAAAAAGGGCAAAGTCTGATCCGCAATCAGGAACGCAAGATTGGTTTGTACGGCCCGTGTCCGTGCTTCGTCCCTTGTGATCGACTGAATGATGAGCATGAAAAGTAAAGTCCCGAATCCATTGATGATGATCATGGGAATCCCGATTACTTGTACGAGCTCCCATGCCCTTTCAAAGGGGTTGGCCGTCACCAGGATGATGCCCATTTGGATTGCTTCCAATGCCATGCATATGGGAAGGGCAAACCAAGGGGTGATCGTCCCATGCTTTCGCCGCCTTTTCCCCAAAAGACCCGATAAGACCCCAGCCAAAATTGCAGCGATCGCACAAGCCCCCGCCGTAAAGCCCCCGAGAAAATAACGGTGAAGCCCCGCAATCAAACCTACTCCCAACCCAACAAAGGGTCCTCCCAGCAGACCGCCGATAGCCACGCCCATAATTCTTGTGTTGGCAATCGCGTTATCGGGAGCAATCTCAGCATGCCAATCACCCTCCGGCATGGCATGAGTTCCGATTTCGATTCCTGTATAGTTACTTATGATGCCGAATGTTCCAAAAAGTGCGATAAACATGATTTTCTTCGACATTTCATGTTCATGGCCTATCATTTGCCGAAAGGGTTTCATATAAGAAAGCAGGAAGGCAGCAATCACGATGATCCCCACTTTTTCAAACAGCGACGGTAATAAATCAACCAAAGCATTCACCCCATTTCTGGCTTTTTCATTCATCTTACACCAGCCATGAAATCCTTGTCGAATTTTGTTTTTTCGATTCCAAAAACATGGAAAAAATGAGGGACCATATCGGAGAAAAAGCTAGATTCAATCTAAAAAAAAGCCTATAAATACCAAGGCTTTTTCAATAGAAAGAAATCATCTTTTCAGAGTCGTTTATCGCGGAATCGGACATCAGGGACCAGAGGCAGTAATTGAATTATTTATTAACATCCTTTGGCCACCTTTGAATCAGAACGCTTTTTTTCAATATTCCGATCACCAACAATAACACCGGGAGAAGAAAACAAATGGTTAAGGAAAAGGGCGTCCATGCTTTTACAGTAAAGTTTTGACTATGTACTGTATTTGGATGTGTAATGATGGAGAAGGCAAAAATTAAAAATGCTAATGGGAAATGAAGAAGTTTGTGATTTTTCAATCCCAAAACTTGAGCTAACCCGAGAGACAGTCCATAATAACAGATCGTTAGCTTGAAATACACGGATAGAATCCAAATGAAGGCTACAGTGACTTCAATACGCTCCAAAAAATCACCAACACTCATCCTCTTTCCCAATCTATAGGAAGGATGGTTTTGCAGTGCGGTTATATCAATACCCAATACGAGGATAGAGAAAATGATCACTAAGAATAGAACGAAGCCTCCCAATAATGTTCCTCGATAAAAGTTCTTTTTCATTTCAGCCTTTTCATTTACATAGGGCATGATCATTAAAAAGAAAACGAGCTGTACATACGGGAGCGCTAAAGTGTGATAGGAGCCCTTAATAATTGGTTTCATGCCTTCTTCAAAAATAGGTTGAATATGTTCTACTTTGATTTCAGGGATAAGAAGTAAAAATAACATGAAAAGCATAAAGACAATCCAAGGAAAAAAGATCAATGCAGTTCGACTGATGACTTCCAATCCTAATCGTACACCGATTATGCATGTCAATAAAAATAGAATCATAATCATTTCAATAGGTGTTCCAACCAAAATTTGTGTTGTTGAAAAACTTCCAATTTCATACAATAAAGCGGACAAAAGGTACAAAATATAAAAAAGAAAGAGCAGTGCCGTAACTTTCCCAACCCATTTTCCCAATATTTTTTCATTAACTTCGACATAAGTCTTAGAAGGATAAATCGAGGCTAATTTATTATATAAGAAAACAAAACACAAACTGACGAGAGTAGTTATTATATAGGAAATCCAGGCATCCTGCTTGGCTAAATGGACAAGCAGCGCAGGTACATTGAGTATCGAACCTCCTATCGTAAATATGATGACCAATATAAGAAATTCTCCTGAGCTAATTTTACCTTTCTCGAGCATAATCAATAAATCCCCCCTAAGACAGAATCCGTTCCATGAAAGATGTGAAGGGATTATAAATGTTTGTTATCCAGTCTAAGGGATTAGGAATGGTAACATCTTTAATTAATAAAATGCTCAACGTCATACCAACTAAAAGCAATAGAATAAAGACGGAGATTTCCCTCCAGCATTTATTTTTAAAAAGTTGAGGTATTTCAAAATATGAAATAATTGCTCCAGTAAACACGGTTCCTATGATTGCCCACATAGATCTTTACTCCTCGACTTCTTTTTGAAAGGATTCTGTTATGGTGCCTAAATGGCGAATCCTTTAACGGTTACATTCACTTCCGAATGCATATCCACCTTCTGTTTCATTCCCAAGGCAGTAACGATGGCAAGTTCATTCAACTCATTGCCGCTCCAACAGCCGGGCAGACATATGAACGTTACGGTTATGTTTTCACCTTGGATGTAAATATATCCATTTAAATGAAATAATTTGTCATGAATTCCTTAAAGCTTCTGTCCCGCTCTCTTCTGCTCTACCTGATTGGAAGGTTTATGATGGTATCATTTCTGAAATAGCAGTTGTCATTTTTGGAACCCTTCACACCCAAAAATAGTTTATTGTTAAACGAGGAAAGTAAACAGGTTATTTCATTTTAGGAACGAGTATGAGGTATGAATATGGAATTGAGAAATCAAATCATTTATATCAGTAAAAAAGTATTGAATAGTATTAAGAATTTCGAATTTAATTTTGAAACTACTATATGTATCTTTGATAAAGAGCTAAATGTTTTATACGCCAAAAGTAATGATGAAAATCAAGATTTATGTAAACTGGTTATAGAAGAATCTGTTGAAAATAATGCATTTATTTTAAGTTCATTGCAAAATACTACTGTAAAAACTAAAAATAAACTTTCCGGAAAGGATTTTAGTGTCATATCTTCCCCGTTCCATGAAAATAAAAATAAGGAATTGCAAGGCTATGTAGGTATATTCACAACGGATGATAGTGAAAATTTCAAAATGATTTCTGAAATGCTCGCTAATCAAATCTCCTACGAATTACATGTGTACCGTGAGAAATTATCAATTGAAGAAATAATAAAAACAGATAGATCATCTTTATTCACCAGGGAATCGCAACATAAAGTTGATTTGCGGATCATCCAGAATATAACGCAAGGTCTCAAAGATAAAGAAATAGCTGATAATCTTCATATTAGTGTTTCTACAGTTCGTAACCATATAAATAAATTGTTTGAAGAATTAGGCGTATCCTCCAGATCACAATTAATCAGCTTGCATTATGAAAATAAATTGCATGAAATTCTTCATGAAGTGAAGATGGAAAACCGCATCTTATAGTACTTTTAGAAATAAAAAGCGAAATTCATTTTGAAGGTATACAATGAGCATCATAAATCTACACCCATATAACAAACAAATTTAATCCCATTTCTTTTCTGCAAAAAGGGATTTTTTATGCTTACCCGAAATATGTACACTTCCTTGAACTTCGTAGAAACTGTTATTGGAATGAAAGCGCATAGGGAAACCAAAAACCTTATGCTTGAGCCTATAAAAAGCCCCTACTCAAAGTGAAATGTACCCTTTGTAAAGGACAGTTTAAAAAAAGCCTAGGCAGCTTG